>CALFVP010000070.1 GCA_937928175.1 uncultured bacterium
AAGTGTAAATATTATCTTTTGCGGTTGTAAATTTTAATTTTTTTTGATTATTATTTAAAATAGTTATCCTCTGCGGAGGGTTTATAGTTTATGAGTCAAAAGGTATACATATACGATACAACAATGAGAGATGGTAGACAAGGTGAAAGTGTTGATTTTTCTTTATCTGACATGCTTTTACTTACTAAGGTTTTGGATGATTTTGGTATTGATTACATAGAAGGTGGTTGGCCTGCATCTAATCCTAAGGATAGGACATTTTTCGAAGAAGTTCGAAAGTTGGAATTAAATCACGCTAAAGTATGCTCTTTTGGTAGTACGAGACATGCTAAAAATTCTGTTCAAGATGATGTTAACGTTAAGGAGTTAATAAATTCTCAGACACCTGTTGTTACTATTTTTGGTAAGTCTTGGGATTTACACGTTAGAAAGGTTTTTAACATTTCTCTAGAGGAAAACCTGGAATTAATATATGATACTATTGCTTATCTTAAGGATAAGGGTAGAGAGGTTATATATGATGCTGAGCATTTTTTTGATGGTTTTAAAGATAATCCTGATTATGCTTTGAAAACGTTACAAGTTGCCGAAAAAGCTGGTGCTGATAACATAACGCTTGCTGATACCAATGGTGGTACTCTACCTCACGAAGTTAGACAAATAATTAATACTGTTAAGGAGGTTATAAAAACTCCTTTAGGAATACATGCACATAACGATAGTGATCTTGCTGTAGCTAACTCCATAGAAGCTGTCCAGAATGGAGTTATATTGGTTCAAGGTACGATGAATGGTTTTGGTGAAAGATGCGGTAATGCTAACCTTGTTTCAATAATCCCTTCACTCATATTAAAACTAAAAAAAGAACTTAACGGTATTGATAAAAATAAACTTAAAAGACTTAGAGATATATCTAATTTTGTTTACGATTTGGTTAATCTACCTCCAAACGAAAGACAACCTTTTGTTGGTATTAGTGCCTTTGCTCATAAAGGTGGTGTACATGTTAATGCTGTTCAAAAAGATCCAAGAACTTATGAACATATTTCTCCTGAGGACGTTGGAAATGTTAGAAGAATACTGATATCAGAGCAATCAGGTAGAAGTAATATAATAGATAAACTTAATAATATAGAAGACCTTAAAGAAGTTTCTAAAAATGAAAAACTTCTTAAGTTGGTTTTAGAAAAAATTAAGGATCTTGAAAACCAGGGGTATAGTTTTGAGAGTGCAGAGGCTTCTTTTGAGCTTCTTGTTAGAGAAGTAATAGATCAAAAAATAGAGTTTTTTGAATGTGTTAGTTTCAATGTGATTGTTACAAAATCACTAGATGAGTTTGTTAATTATGCTCTTGTGAAAATTAAAGTTGATGGTAATTTAGAGATTAGTGCTGATGAAGGAGATGGTCCAGTTAACGCTCTTGATAGAGCTTTGAGAAAAGCTTTAACTAAATTTTATTCAGGCATTGATAAACTTAAGCTAATAGATTATAAAGTTAGGATAATAAATCCAAAAGAAGGTTCAGCTGCTAAAATAAGGGTATTAACTGAGTTTAAGTATGAAAACAACACTTTTACTACTATAGGAGTTTCTGAAAATATAATAGATGCAAGTTTTCAAGCTATAAGTGACGCTCTTAGGTACTTTCTATTTAAGTACTCTTCTTAAACATTTCATACATTGCTATTGCTGCCGCAACCGAAGCATTCAACGAATCTAATTTACCAGTCGTACTTATTTTACATATTGTATTACATTTCTTTTTAACTAATTCTCTTATTCCTTCTCCTTCTGAACCTACAACAAGTCCAACCGGAAATTTTATTCTTATATCCGAAATATCTACTTCACTTTTACTTTCTAATCCTATTATAAAGTAGTCGTTTGATTTAAGAAATTCTATTGTCCTTGATAGGTTAACTACCTTGATTATTTCAAGGTGGAATATTGCACCAGAAGATACTTTTATAACGTTTGGAGTTATTCCTACGCTTCTGTCTTTGGTTATTACTATTCCATCAAACCCAAATAATAAAGCGTTTCTAGATATAGATCCAAGATTGTTTGGGTCTTGAAGCGAATCACACAAAACTATGTTCTTCTTTTTCTCAATAACTTCTTCAATATCACTGAATAAAAGCCTTTCTATTTCAAATGCAACATCTTGATGAGAACTGGTTTTAGTTATACTGTTTAGAATGTTTTTGTTTACTAGCCTTAGTCTTATGTTATTTCTTTTAACCTTTTCTATTATTTCTTTTAATCTTTTGTTTTTTGTATCTTTGTTAACTATTACTTCATTTATTAGTTTTAAGTACTTAGAGTTTAATGCTTCTATTAGTGGATTTATGCCGTATGCTAACATGGTAAAATTTTAATTTCTATTGTAGTAAAATCTCAATACCAAAAGCTGTAGCATTAAAGTAGTGAGCTTATTGTATAGATAATAGATATTATGGATCCTAAGATAATATTAACTTTTGTTTCATCTAGTATAAAAGTTGTAAAGGATTTAAGTAGGTTGGAACTTTACAGAAATAGGACAAGTATAAAAAGACAGAAAAGAATAAATAAGCCTGTTGCAGTTATAATACAGTTTACGGAAGATGTAAAGGGGTGTATAATTTTTGAATTTGATAAGGGGCTTTCTGTTAAAATGGTTGATAATATGGTTAAAGAGGTTTACGGTAAAAATATTGAAAATATGTCTAATGAAGAATTTAAGGAGATATTCAAAGATGTTGTTGGTGAGATAGGTAACCAAATTTCTGGCAGTTCGGTTACAGAGTTATTTAATATGGGTGTGAAAATAAATATTTCTTATCCCCTTGTTCTTATAAATAGTGAAGATTTACTTATTTCTCATAAGCAGTATGTAGAATCGGTTCTTGATACGGTATATGGCAGTATGGTTATTTCGATACTATTTGATGATCTTTTTGATATAGAAAAAATTAAGATGGACTCAAAAGCTTAGTTTTATGTGAGTTTGGTTATATTTTGTGAGTTTATATTTAAAGTTTTTTGGACTTCACTTGAGTTTGATTTAATTAGTTTTATTGTTGTTTCAATTTGTTCTTTTGATACATCCTTTACGAATGTTGATATATTTTGAAATTTTACTAGTAATGAATTGGTTTTTTTAGTGTTCTCTTCAAGTTCGATTGATAGCTTACTTGTTTCGTTTTTTATCGAATTTAATGCTCTTTCCAAATCTCCAGAAAATAAGTCTTCTTTTATGTTGTTTAGTAGGTATGTATTTTCGTATTTTGTATTTTCGTATATTTCCATTATTTTATTTTTTAGGTTTTCGCTGTAGTTTTCTGCGGAATTTAATAGTTTTGAGATTTGCAGTATTGCTTCTGCTTTTGCTTGATTGATTGATATGTTTTTTTGAAGTTCTTCCATTTCATTTTTTAATGAACTGGGGAAGTTTTGCCATTTTAGTTTTACAATTGTTTCATCTGTACGTTTATCATGGATTTGGTTTTTTGATTTGTTTCTGTTAGAGTTGTCATCTGTGAAAGTTAATTTATTACTTTCTTCTATTTTTAGTATTTTCATATTTTCCTCCGCTTAATCAGTATATTTCATTTTACTTTTACTTTTCAATAAATTTTTTATCTTTCTGTTTAAAAAAGATTTGTGTAGGTATTTTAAGTTGTAACTTGAAAAATTTTTAATTTTTTATATAAAATTTATTAAGGGTATATGGGTATGAAAGATTTTTTTGAGAAACTTATAGATTACGATGGTAATCATTACGAGTTAGCTGTTGCTGCATCCAAGAGAGCTGCTTTTCTTGTTAACAAAAATATAATTCCTAACGATTTAGAGAAACCTGCTGTTAAAGCTTTGTATGAAATACTTACGAATGAAGTTGAAATAATTGATACTTCTAAAGAGATGGAGGGTGAGGAATAATTTTTGAGGTTTTGCCGAGATGGTGGAATTGGCAGACACGCTACCTTGAGGGGGTAGTGCCCGCAAGGGCGTGCGGGTTCAAGTCCCGCTCTCGGCAATTATTTGCCGATGTAGCTCAGCTGGCTAGAGCAACTGACTTGTAATCAGTAGGTCGTGGGTTCGAGTCCCACCATCGGCTCATATTTCTACTGGTACTTAATCTTTATTTCATTTGATTAATCTTCTTAAACTTAGCAAAAACTAAAATTGATTTTTGTATTTTACAATTTTGGAATACTTTCAAATCCTTTTTCTATTTCTTCATCGGTAAGTTCATGATCTGGTAACTTATTATTTAGATAGTCATCGTATGCTTTTAGGTCGAAATGTCCGTGTCCAGATAAATTGAATAGTATAACTTTCTTTTTGTTTTCTTTTTTCGCTTTAATTGCTTCATCTATTGCTGCTCTAACTGCGTGATTGGTTTCTGGTGCTGGTATTATACCTTCTGTTTTCGAGAATATTACTCCTGCTTCAAATACTTGGTTTTGAGTGTAGGAAATTGCTTCTATAAGTTTTAGTTCGTAGAGTTTGCTTACAATTGGTGCCATTCCGTGGTATCTTAATCCTCCAGCGTGTATAGGTGCTGGTATAAATTTGTGTCCTAGTGTATGCATCTTTATAAGTGGTGTTGTACCTGCAGTATCTCCGAAATCATAGGTATATATACCTCTTGTGACCGATGGACATGAACTCGGTTCAACTGCAATTATCCTTATGTTTTTACCGTTTATCTTATCGTATACGAAAGGTAAAGCTAGCCCTCCAAAGTTTGAACCACCTCCAATACATCCTATCACTACATCTGGGTACAATCCTTCTATTTCAAGTTGTTTTTTTGCTTCAAGTCCTATTATTGTTTGGTGTAATAAAACGTGGTTTAATACGCTACCAAGTGAATAATTTGTTTCTTTTTCTCTAACAGCTTCTTCTATTGCTTCACTTATTGCTATACCTAAACTTCCTGGGTTGTCCGGGTCTTCTTTGATAATTTTCCTACCAAACTCTGTCCTATTTGAAGGACTAGGAAAAACTTTACCTCCCCACGTCTCCATAAGTACTCTTCTGTATGGTTTATTTTCGTAACTTGTTTTTACCATGTAAACGATTATTTCTAGACCAAATAAAGCTCCAGCAAATGATAAAGCACTTCCCCATTGCCCAGCTCCAGTTTCCGTTGTTAGCTTTTTTATACCGGATATTTTGTTGTAGTAGACCTGAGCAATT
>CALFVP010000071.1 GCA_937928175.1 uncultured bacterium
CTTTATCAATAGCACAAGGAATATACGAAGGTAACAAAATCTTAGGAAAAGAAGATCAAAACATAGTGGCAGTTATAGGAGATGGAGCAATAACGGCAGGAATGGCATACGAAGCTATAAACAATATAGGTTTCTATAAAAGCAAACTAATAATAATATTAAATGACAACGGAATGAGCATTTCACCAAACGTAGGAGCTATAACTCACCTATTCAATAAACTTATAATGTCAAAACCATCGTACTTACTAAAAAAACAAATCTCTAAAAAAAACTGTATAACTGATATAATAAACAGAATAGCAGAATCAACAAAATTACTATTTTTACCCAAAAGTAGTTTATTTGATGAACTAGGAGTTAGATACATTGGACCATTTGATGGACACAACGTTTTGGAACTTACGAAAGTATTCAAGTATCTAAAAGAAGAATCTGAAAAACCAGTAATAGCACATATAATAACGAAAAAAGGTAAAGGATACAAACCATCAGAAGAAGATCCAGTAAAATACCACTCTGTACCACCATTCGATCCTAAATTAGGAATACAACAAGAAATTAAGCATAATACCTATACTGACGTTTTCTCAAAAAAAATAGTTGAGTTAGGAGAAAAGTTTAAAAACTTAGTTTGTATAACACCAGCAATGAAAGAAGGATCAGGACTTGTTGAATTTTCAAAGAGATTTCCTAACAGGTTTTACGATGTTGCAATAGCAGAACAACACGGTTGCACATTCTCATTAGGACTAAGTATATCAAACGTAATTCCAGTTTTCGCTATATATTCCACTTTTTTACAAAGAGCATACGACCAGGTAATACACGATGTTGCTATATTTGGTAAAAAGCTAATATTCGCAATAGACAGAGCAGGAATAGTAGGAAATGACGGAGAAACACATCAAGGAATATTCGATATATCATTTTTAAAACAACTTCCAAACTTTGTTATAATGGCACCTTCAACAGGTAAAGATTTGGAAAGAATGCTAGAATTTTCCATTACCCACATAGATAAACCGGTAGCAATAAGATACCCAAAAGATGAAGTAAACCCAGATTCACTACTCAGAAACCAAACAAACATAACCTTAGGTAAAAGTAGAATAATATTCGATTCAGACAAAGTATTTATAATATCAGTAGGGCACATGCTAAAATACGCTATCAAATCAAGAGAAATACTACTAAACCAAGGTATAGACATAGGAATAATAGACTTAACATTCATAAAACCACTAGACATAGAAATGATAAAATACCTATCATCAAAATCGAAAATCGTAGTTACAGTTGAAGATGGTATAAAAATTGGTGGTATCGGTGAAACTATAGGTATAGAACTATATAAAAACAATTTCAAAGGCATATTTGAAAACATAGCAGTTCCAGACGTATTCCCTGGACTTGGAACACGAGAAGAGTTAATGAGAGATTACGGAATGGATCACGAAGGAATAGCAAAGAAAATCATTGAACTTACAAATCTACTTTAAAAGCGAAGATTTAAGTTCTTCAATATTTGGTAAATCTGAAATACTTTCAATTCCAAAGTAATCTAAAAATTTATCTGTAGTTACGTAACTTATCTTATCTGAAATGTTAGAATTACTAACTGGTTTTACAAATCCTTTCTCCAAAAGTACGGATATAGCCCTACCAGACGAAACTCCTCTTATCCTATCAATTTCAGTTTTCTCTATAGGTTGCTTATAAGCTATTATTGTTAAAGTTTCAAGCAAAGCATCAGTTAACTCTGAATCATCACTCTGGGAAGGAAACAAGTCTTTAAGTATATTGTAGTAATTTTTTGATGTAACCATCTCAACGTAATCTCCAACAGATATTATCTCCAATCCAGAATCATAAGATCTATAACGCTTGTTTAAAATATTAATAGAAGCCTCAACACTACCAATGCCAAAATGTTTTTTTATTAACTCATCTAGAAAACTTTTTTTTACTTTCTTACCACTCAAAAACAAAATAGATTCAACCAAACCTTCAGGTGTCATATGTTATAAAAAAGGGGCGAGTGCCCCACAAAAACTATTTTGAATGAGATTCTATATACTTAACTGCATCACCAACAGTTCTAATATTCTGAGCATCTTCATCAGAAATAGTTATTCCAAACTCCTCCTCAAGAGCCATTATAAGTTCAACAATGTCAATCGAATCAGCTCCAAGATCTTCAATAAAAGAAGCTTCTAAAGTAACCTTAGAAGCATCAATACCTAGCTGATCAACAATCAGATCTCTAACCTTATCAAAAACGTTATCCATAAAATCCTCCTTATAGTTTTGAGTTATTATAAAAAACGGTTTATTTACAAGTCAATTAATAACATATAGTTTATATTGAAAGCAATCTAAACTTCTTTAATAATGAATAAAAATTTTAAGGAGGTAGATATGGAAGGAAAGATAGTTTTACCTCAATTTGGTTCACTTGAATGGGGTATACTCTTTTTTGTACTTGCAAGCTCGATAGTAGCGTTAATTTATGGTATATTCCTTGTAAGGTACGTACTAAGGACGAATGTGGATGATAAAAAGATGCTAGAGGTATCTTTAGCAATAGAAGAAGGTGCAATGGCATACCTAAGAAGACAGTTTAACACAATGATATGGTTCATAATAGCTTTAATGGTAATACTGTTTTTTGTTTACAAGTCAGTTTACACTGATATAAGGCTACCATTAGGGATATCTATTGCTTTTCTTATGGGTGTTTTTGCATCTTACGGAGCTGGGTTTGTTGGGATGTGGTTATCCGTAAAAGCTAACGTTAGAACAGCTTACACTGCATTAACAAAGAGTTTTTCAGATTCTTTGAAAATTTCATTTAGGGCTGGAGCAGTTTCTGGAATGTTTACTTTAGGGTTTGGACTTTTAGGTGCTACCATAATATTTATGGCATTTAGAGAAGAGGCTATGAAAGTTTTAGTAGGGTTTGGATTTGGTGCAGCTTTGGCAGCACTATTTATGAGAGTAGGAGGAGGAATATACACAAAAGCAGCGGATGTCGGAGCTGACTTGGTTGGTAAAGTTGAAAAAGGAATACCTGAAGATGACCCAAGAAACGCAGCAACCATAGCTGACAATGTCGGTGATAACGTTGGTGACTGCGCAGGTATGACAGCAGATGTCTTTGAATCTTACGAAGTAACGTTAGTAGCAGCGATCATTCTAGCAGCAGCAACACTTCTAGACCCATCGTTTACACAAAAATACGGACAAAACTCAGAAATGTTTGCTTTAAAACTTATAATGTTTCCGCTAATACTTAGAGCAATTGGGGTATTTTCTTCAATGATTGGGATATGGAGTGTAAGAATGAAAGAAGAGGAACAAGATCCAATGAGAGGAATAACAAGAGGATACATTCTTTCAGCAATACTCTCAATAATAGGTTTTGCTATAGTAATATATCTATACCTAGTAGATCCTATAACAAACGCTCCAGATTTTAGATTTCTTATTCCACCTTCAATAGGAATACTTTTAGCAGTAGTTACGATGTGGCTAACAGATTACTTTACACATCCAGACAAAAAACCAGCTACAGAAGTATCATACTCAAGTAAAACAGGACCAGCAACAGTAATACTAACTGGTATGGGAGTAGGACTAGAATCAACAGTTTGGGCCATTGTAGTAATAGCAGGTACAATAGGTGGAGCTTTGTTGGTATTTCCAGAAAGTTTATCTTTAGCTGCTTACAGTATAGCACTAACAGGCTTAGGATTACTAACAACAACAGGATACATACTAGCAATGGACACCTACGGACCCATAACCGATAACGCTCACGGAATATTTGAAATGTCAGGAGTAAAAGATCAAAAGGCTAGTAGAGTTCTTGACAGAATGGATGCAATAGGAAACACAACAAAAGCTTTAACTAAAGGACTTGCTATAGCAACAGCAGTAATAGCTGCTATATCACTTTTCAGATCATTCATAGATGAAGCAGAGTTATTCTTAAAAGGAATACAAATAAATTTACCAGATGTCTTTATAGGAATATTAATAGGTGGAGCGGTACCGTTTTTATTCTCATCGTTTGCAATAAAGGCAGTAGGTAGAGCTGCATTCTTAGTTGTTGAAGAGGTAAGAAGACAATTTAGAGAAAAACCAGGAATAATGGAATGGAAAGAAAAACCAGACTACGGTAAAACTGTGGACATTGTTACAGCAGCAGCTCAAAAAGAATTAATAGGACCTGGAATACTTGCTATTTTCTCTCCAATACTTGTTGGGTTTTTACTTGGAGCACAGGCATTAGGTGGATTTTTAGCAGGAGCTATACTAACAGGACAACTTTTAGCAGTATTTATGGCTAACGCAGGAGGCGTATGGGACAACGCTAAAAAGAAAATCGAAGATGGATTTTTGGGAGGTAAAGGAACAGACTCTCATAAAGCAGCAGTCGTAGGAGATACCGTAGGAGATCCATTTAAAGATACCGCAGGCCCATCTCTAAACCCATTAATAAAAGTCATAAACCTAGTATCACTACTTATAGCTCCCATAGTTATACTAGAACTACCAGTATTACTAAAACTATCAATAGTCATAGTATCTTTAGTAGCGCTAACTATAGCAGTAGCACTAAGTAAAAGAGGAGCAATAACAGAAGAAAATAAGTAATACCTTAAAAGGTAGTACCCAAGGTAGCACCCTAGGTACTACCTTCATTGCTTTAACAATTTTTACTTTATACCTTTTATAACTATATTAGTAAATCCTATGTTTGCTTTATAGTTCTCACCTCCGTTGTTATCCCAAGTACCACTACCATTGTTGAATACTATCTCGTAATAACTACCTACAACGTTTATATTTTTTACCCACCACCCATCTCCTTCATTTGACATACTTTCACCTGGCACAGTAGTCCAACTACTACCATTATAGTAATGAATATTAACCGTACTCCAATCAGGCCTATAGTATCTAACTTTCACAGTCACTGGAAATGAAGATGTATTTATATCTCCTAAGTTAACTATGTTATTACTTACATACACATAGCTTGACCAAGAAATTTTCGAAATATAATCTTTTCCTTTATTGTTATCCCAACTAGATCCATTGTTAAATACAAAATCAATTTTATCTAAAACATTAACGGTTTTTCTCCACCACCCATTTCCTAAATTCGTCATTGCTTGACCTGGTAAAGTAGTCCATCCTGAACCTCCATCATAATGAATATTAACTAAATTCCAACCGTTAGCGTTAAAGTAATTCACAATTACATCTGTAGATGGAAGGTTAGTTAATGTAAAACTAACCTGATTAGTTACACTAATATTGTTTGAAACATCTTTAGCGAAAACCCTAACAAGATTCGTTGTATTCAAAGATAAGTTAGTCGTATAACTCCAACTGGTAGTACCACTAGCTAAAACAAAAGGAGAACCGTTAATAGAAATTCTCACTTCACTCACTCCACTTCTATCATCTGAAGCAGAACCGTATATAGTAATATTCGTTTGGTTAACAATAATCTGATTACTAGATGGGTATACAATACTAACGCTCGGAGCATTAGTATCAATTGTACTAGGAATACCTTCATTCGAAGTTAATCCCCAATCGTACGTAATATCGGCAAATTGCCCACCAACTACACTCAAATTTCCACCAGGATACCAATCAATCCCATTTTTTCTTATCTTAAATTCTATTTTTCTACCAGATGGCACATTAGTACTTGTCCATACCCATATGTTCCTATTATTACTATCAACTCCCTTAAATACCATAGGAGTTGACGGCTCACTACCCCACCAAGCCATCCCTGGAACTTTATTATCCGGATCACTATAACTTGTTGGTGGAGAATAACTACCACACACACCAACCCAGTTATTACCACCAACAAATGACCTTACAACTATTGTTGTTATAGGTACTGTTCCTACGTACTTTATTACATAACTCAACGTAGCATCGTTAAACTCTACTTGGTACGGCCCAGAAACAGGTGCTTCAAACGTTATAGGATCAACGCTACTTTCAATAGCAGTACCACTAACAGGTAAAAAAGTACCAACTTCATCATTGTCACCAAAAATCTTATTCGCACTACCCCAACTAACATTAAAACTAACGTTCACGCTACCAGGACTAGAAACATTTATATTACCTCTCCACAAGTTACCAATAACTCTAGTCATAGTACTACTGTACGTACCACTTATTGAAACAGAATCAGCAGGACTGGGGTAATTATAAACTAACA
>CALFVP010000072.1 GCA_937928175.1 uncultured bacterium
TACTTGGAAATACAAACCAATTTTTATTTAGTTTGTATATAAAAGTAATCTGATCAAAAGTGTTTTTTGGAAGTATAACTTGATCGTATCCTGTATAGTCGTAATCCCCAAACTTAACGTTTACTTTTCCATCTTTTTTGAATATGAAACAAAAATTATTTTCTTTTTCAGAGAAAATCAAATCACTAGCGTAATCGTAAGGTCCATAATCAAAACCATTTACATTAACGTAATACTTTCCACCAACCAAGTTAGTGCCTACCAACTCTCCACCTACATTGTATATATACCCATAAGCGTTACCATTTTTAGAATGAGAAAACTCTGAAATAAAACTATAATATCCAAACTCTTTACCTTCTATATTAACAACCCAACCTAAAGTAGGTTTATTAGCAATAATATACAGTTTCCCATTGTTCATAAAACCAAAATCCAAAACCCTATAGTATCCACCGTAAACATTCGTACCAAGAGAAACGAACATAGATAACCTGTTAAAAGATTTTACAAGTTTACTAAACGAATAGACATTCACAACTTCATTTGAAAAGTAGAGTAATGCGAGATTTCCATTTGGACTAAACTTAACATCAACAACATCAGCATTCTTAAACTCAAAATCCCCATTACGGCAAGATACCAAAACAAAAACTAGCAAAAAAGAAATAAAAAAATTCTTCATAAAAGAATTTTAAAGATTTGAAACTTCTTCTTTCACAAAAACATTTCTTTTAAAAGTAGAATAGATTTAAAATTTTAATTTTTCCTCAATAAATTTTTTGTACTGAATATAATCCTCTGTAGCAACTATAAAAGGTACAATAATACTACTTAACACGACAAAAGCCCATTGCTGTGTATTCAGAGTTCTAGAAAAATCTTTATAGTTATAAACGGAAACTTGTTCCATCAAAAACTTAGTAACCATATAAGTAGTAGGAATAGAAACTAAAAATATAATTTCATACCTTCTTTCATAATTCATAAAGAAAGGTTCTTCTTTAATATTAAACTTTTCATCAAAATCAAAGGATACTTTTAAAGATTTTATTTCTTTAAAATCCAACGGTAATAGAAAGTTTGTACCTACAAGGGAAAAATTTGTTTTGAATTGCTCTTGTTCCATCTTGTATATAACATCGTAGATATCAGTACTACCTCTAAGGTCTACCGAAAGTAACACTATTAAAATCAGAGTGAACAATAACTTTTTCACGTTGGGAATTCTAAATTTAGTTACAGAATAAAATCAACGTCTAAAGAATTTCTTTATATTATCTACAACGTAAAATATTTCATCGTCTGTTAATCCTGGGAATATTGGCAAAGAAAGTACTTCACTAGCTGCTTTCTCTGTATTAGGTAAACTTCCTTTTTTATAACCAAGCTCAGAAAAACATTTCTGAAGATGAAGTGGCAAAGGATAATAAACCTCAGTACCAATACCATTATCGTACAAAAACTTTTTAAGATCATCTCTGTACTTTGGTACTCTTACAGTGTACTGATGATAAACATGCTTTGAGTTAACGTTTTCCTTAGGAGTAAACAAAAGCTCACTATTTTCAAGATCACTTAGCAAGCTATTATACTTTTTGGCTATATTTCTTCTTTCTTCGTTATTTTGGTTAATTCTTCTAAACCTAAGGTTTATATAACAAGCTTGTATTTCATCAAGTCTTCCGTTTATACCTATATAGTCATGGTAATATCTTTTTTCTGATCCGTGAACTCTTAGCATTCTTACTATTTTTGAAAGTTTTTCGTCGTTTACGGATATAGCTCCTCCATCACCTGCCCCACCAAGATTCTTAGTAGGATAGAAAGACAAACACCCCATAATTCCAAAACTACCGGTTTTTTTACCTCCATACTCAGCACCAATAGCTTGGGCATTATCCTCTATAACGCTTATACCTTTATCATTACTAAGCTTAACTATTTCTTCTATATTACATGGATTACCGTAAAGGTGAACGGGAATTATACACTTAGTTTTAGATGATATTTTCTTTTCAATATCATTTACATCAATATTGTAAGTTAAAGGATCAATATCAGCAAAAACTGGAGTAGCACCAACTCTAACAACAGAACTAGCAGTAGCAAAAAACGTAAAAGAAGGAACTATAACTTCATCTCCTCTAGAAACACCTAATGCCATCAAAGAAATAAGCAAAGCATCTGTACCAGAAGAAACACCCACAACATCGTAAACACCTAAAAATTCTTTAAGGTTATCCTCTAGTTCCTTAACATGTTTACCCAATATAAAAGATTGACTACTAAATATCACCTCGAGATTATTAAAAAGATCCGCCTTTATAAAAGCGTACTCTCTAGTTAAATCAAGAAGTGGAACTTTCATTTTTATGCTTTCCCTTCCTTATGAATTGTTCTTTTGTTACACTTAGGACAGTACTTTTTTAGCTCTAATTTTTCTCTTTGTAGCTTTTTCGATTTTTTAGTGTAATAATTTTTACTTTTGCACTCCTGACAAACCATAGCAATAACATCTGTGGCCATACTTTTCCCCTATGAGCCCAGGATCGGACTCGAACCGACGACCTCTTCCTTACCAAGGAAGTGCTCTAACCAGCTGAGCTACCTGGGCTTACTTCAAAAAGTATAAATATCATCTACAAAATATTTCAAGATAAAAACGTACCTACAATATAAAGCAATCAACGAAAGATTTCAAAACTAAATATGCTTCCGATAAAATTATATTAGAAAAATTTTTAAAAATGAAATACAAGGAAATGGATGATATAATAATAATAAATCTACCAAACGAAGTAAACGTAGAAGAAACAAGAGAATTCTTTAATATTTTCGATTTTATGATAAAAAAAGGATTTGTAAAATTCATAATAGATTTTACACAAGTAAAGTTTGTATCTAGTTGCTTTCTCAGTGCCATGTTGTCAAGTAAAAAAACACTATTTTCATCAAATGGAAATTTGGTACTAGCTAACGTATCTCCAAAGGTATACAAAATCTTAGAAATAACCGATCTTACATCTTTTTTCGACATATTACCATCTATAGAAGAAAGCATAGAATACTTTTCAAGAAAAACTAAATAGTTTTTACTTTTTCTAAATAGTTTTTCCTTTTTCCTTGTAAACAATCGCAAGTATGTTAGCAACAACAGTATAGTATTCAGAAGGTATCTCTTCACCTATATCAACCGAGTAATAAAGAGCTCTAGCAAGAGGTCGATTTTCAACAATATAAACATCATTTTCTTGAGCTATCTTTTTTATTCTCAAAGCTAAAGAATCAACTCCCTTAGCAATAACAGTAGGAGCGTTCATATAAGAAGGCTCATACTTAATGGCAACAGCATAGTGAGTAGGATTTGTTATAACAACATCAGCATTTGGTACTTCGTTTATTGATCTTCTTTGAAGAATCTGCTGTTCAAGTTCTCTTATTCTTGCTTTTATTTGCGGATCACCTTCAAATTCTTTTATTTCTTGTCTTAACTCTCTAGGTGTCATCATCAAAGATTTCCTAAAACTCCATCTCTGGTAAAGATAATCAACTACGCTAAATAAAAGCAAAGCAATAACAGAAGCATTAGCAACTTTAAAAGAAAAACCAGCAACATAAAAAACTCCTTGCATTGGTTCATTAAAAATTATCTTTTTAAAATTCGGAATCTCTGAAATAACTAAAAAATACAAAATACCTGCTAAAAAAACTATCTTAACAGTAGACTTAACTAAATTAAAAAAAGCATCCCTTGAGAAAAAAACCCTTTTAAAATTCTTTGGTATATCAAAGACTCTTCTAAAGTTTGGAATTATCTTTTTCCAAGAAACATTAAACCTTGTTTGAATAAAGTGACTCAAAAGACTAACAAAAACAGATAAAAACATAAGAGGCAAAAGAAACCCAATAGCAATCCTAAAAGACGAAAAAACTACATTGTTAAAATTACTAACACTAATTTCCCTAGATCCAATACTATCAATAGATACATAAAAAATTTCATAAAATCCTCTAAAAACATTCATACCTATAAAGGATATAGCCCAAACCATAAATAAAAGTATTATACTACTTGCCAACTCTTGAGATTGTGGAACATTACCTTCTTCTCTAGCTTTCCTTAAACGATACTCAGTAGGCTCTAAAGTCCTACCTTCATCCTCCTCAGCAAATAACTGCAA
>CALFVP010000073.1 GCA_937928175.1 uncultured bacterium
GTTAATTTTGGTATTAATGATTTTATACTTGGGGCTATAGCAGAAGGAGAAGTTGTGCTTACTTCTGAAGAAAAAGATTTAGGTGTTGTACTTGTGGATGTTGGTGGTGGGGTTACAGAAATTGTTGGTTATTACAACGGAAACGTTTGGTTTAACAGTGCTATACCTATTGGTGGAATAGATGTTACAAGTGATATATCAACTATTTTTAAAACAACTTTTCAGCAAAGTGAGAAGATTAAAAAACTTTATGGGCATGCTTTTTCGCCTTCAGTTGATGAAAACGATACTATTGAAATACAAATGGTTAACAAGAGAATGAAAACTATAAAAAGGTTAGATCTTGCGAAAGTTATAGAAGCAAGAATTGAAGAAATATTCTCTGAGGTTAGAAAACTTTTGGAAAGTAGTGGTATGTACGATTTAGCAACTGCAGGTATAGTGCTTACTGGTGGAACTTCTTTGATTAAAGGTATTGAAGAGTTGGCAGAAAGTGTTTTTGATCTACCTTGTAGAATAGGGTTTGTTGAAAATGTTGGTGGTATTTCAGACGCAGTAAAAAACCCAATTTTTTCAAAAGCTGTAGGTCTTGTATATTACCCTGTTGTTAAATCCAGTGTTGTGTTTTACAATTCTAACTCTAGTAAAGGTGAATTTTTTAGAAAAATAAAAGAATTTATCAATAACTTTTTCTTCGGTGAATGAAATCTTACTTTTCTAAAAACTTGACTAAGAATTACGATTTTATTTATTTTTTATTGAGGGAGATTATGGAGGATAGGCTTATAGAAGTCGAAATAGAAGATATTGTTATGACAAATACAGGATTTGCAATGATATTTTACGATAAAGAAAGTAATAGAGTTCTTCCTATATTTATTGGTCCTTTTGAAGCTAACGGTATTCTTATGAAACTTCAAGAAATAAAGTTTCCAAGACCCTTAACTTACGATTTGGTTAGAAACATACTTGATAGTTTAGGGGTTTACGTAGAAAAAGTTGTTATAAATGATCTAAGAGATAATACTTTTTATGCTATAATATATTTAAACTTTCAGGGTAACATTATAGAAATTGATTCAAGGCCGAGTGATGCTGTTGCTATTGCGGTTAGGTTTAATTCTCCCATATTTGTTGCTCAACATGTTATGGAACAATCTTCTATTCGTAGATCAGAGTATATAAATAGTGTTTACGATAAAAGTGAAGAAAACCGTGAAAGTTTTGATTTAGATAAAGATTCATCTGTTTTCCCAAAGCAATTTTCTGGTAAATCTGTTAAAGATAATCAGTACTCAAAGAAAAGTAAAAAAGATATACTTCTTGAAGAGCTTCAAAAAGAACTTGATAAAGCAGTTTCAGAAGAAAGGTATGAAGATGCTGCTAGAATAAGAGATGAGATAAATAGACTTAAAAACAAAGAAACAATGTAAAGTTATGGCAAAAAAAATACTTGTTATAAGTGATTCACATGGACATCTAGGTTTAATTTCAGATGTATTAAGAATTGAACTTCAAGGTGTTGACACCGTTGTGCATTTAGGTGATGCTTGGTTTGATATGAAACCTTTCATTAGAAGTATAAAAGATAGCAATAAAAACGTTGTTATAGTTAGGGGTAACGTTGATATCATGAGAAATGATAGATCTACTGATCTCATACCTGAACTAGAATTTATAGATATTGAAAATAGGAAAATACTTTGTACTCATGGTCACACGTTTGAAGTTCATAATAACCTTGAAAAATTAAAAGTTTTTGCTATTTCGAAAAGTTCGAATGTAGTTTTATTTGGACATACTCACCAACCTTTTGCTAAAGAAATAGAAGGTGTATTATTTTTTAACCCAGGTGCCTTAAGGGATGGAATTTACGGTATACTTTCTTTAGGTGATTCTATATCTTATAAGCATTATAAATTAAAAAATTTACCTTAGATTAAGGTTTTTCTTGAATTGTGGTTTTTTATTATTTAATATTTTGGATGTTTGGAGGGTTTTTATGTTTAGGGGGTCGATGGTTGCTCTTATAACTCCTTTTAAGAGAGGAGAAGAAATTGATTGGGAAACACTTGATTATTTAGTTGATTTTCATTTAAGTAACGGTACTAATGTTATTGTCCCTTGTGGAACTACAGGTGAATCGCCTACTCTTTCTTACGAAGAACATGTAAAGGTTATAGAATTTGTTGTTAAAAAGGTTAAGGGTAAGGTACCTGTAATTGCAGGTACTGGTACTAATTCAACTCATGAAACTATATACTTTACTAATGAAGCAAAAAGGGTAGGTGCTGATGCTGCTTTGGTCATTGCACCTTACTACAATAAACCAACTCAAAGAGGAATCATTGAGCATTTTACCGCTGTTTCTAGAGAAACAGGAGGTTTTCCCATAATCGCTTACAATGTACCTAGTAGAACTGTTATAAACATTGAGCCCTTAACTTTAGCTGAGATTGTTAAAAAAAATCCAAACGTTATAGGTGTTAAAGAAGCTTCTGGTAATATTAAACAGTGTATGGACATTTTGGAGTTTGTTGATAAACCCGATTTTTTACTAATTTCGGGTGACGATGGTATAAATTTGCCCATTCTTAAGATTGGTGGAGTTGGAGCAATTTCCGTTACTGCTAATATAGTGCCTAAAGATGTATCTGAAATGATAAATTCATACCTAAACGGTGATGTTAAAAAAGCTGAAGAAATCGATAAAAAACTTCAAATACTAAATAGAGTTTTGTTCTTAGAGACAAACCCAATACCTATTAAAAAAGCAATGGAGATTGTTGGTATAATTAAGGATGGTAGTTTGAGGTTACCTCTTGTAGAGCTTTCGGAACAAAACGTGCAAAAACTTAAAGATGCTATCGTTAAGTATGGAATGAAAGTTACTGTGTAGGTAACATTGTAAATATTTTTTACGAGTAATTTGCTGGATGTTTAGGTTAATTCTGTGAGAATAGAAATGGTTTTTTGTAATGTATTGGAAAAATTGAAAAGTTTGATATTAGTTACTTTATCAAGTATAATACTGTAGAGTTTACAATTGGTGAGGAGATATGGCGGTTAACTTTGTTAAAGTTAAGGATCTAATATCTAAAGTAAAGAGTGATGTTTTTGTTGAAGAAGTTACCAAGGTTGTTGTTAATTTTGAAGGTAGTAAATTGAATTCAATTGAAAACGTTGAGGTGGAAGGTATAGGTGTTAGAGTAATAAAGGATGGCAGAATTGGTTTTTCTTCTACTAACGATGTATCTAAAGTAGAGGATGTTTTTGAAAAAGCTTTGGAAGTTAGTAAATTTGGAGAAGAGGTAGATATTTCTTTTCCTAAGCAACCTTCTTTAGTTTTCCCTATAAAGATTTACGATTCTTCGCTAGAGAGTGTAAATGAGAGAGATATGGTTGATTTAGGTGAGGAGATAATATCTTCTATAAAGGAGATAAATCCTTCTATAGAGGTTAATTTGAGGATAGAGAAGTCTTTTATTAAGAAAAGTATTTTAAATTCTTCAGGGTTAGATATAACACTTAACAAAACTGTTTGGGGTATTTTAGTAGAGGGTGTTTACGTTTGTAGAGATGAGAGTTTACTGTGGTTATACGATAGTAAATATAGCTCTAGGTATGATATAGATTTTTCTTCGATTATTTCGTATTTGCAGAATATATTTCTTTTTTCTGCTGAGAATGCTTATTTAGATGCTGGTAAGTATCCAGTTATATTCGCTCCGTCTTCTTTGTATTCGTTGATTGAGATTTTAGGTGTTTCGTTGAATGGTGAAAGTGTTTACAAAGGTATTTCACCTGTTGGAGATAAAATTGGTGAAAAAGTTTTCTCAGAATCTTTTTCTCTTATAGATTCTCCACACCTTGATTGGTGTATCGGTTCTCAACCTTTTGATGATGAAGGTGTTATAACTAACCATAAGGATATTATTTCTAGAGGAACTTTGAAATCGTTTGTAACAGACTTGAGAACTTCGTATTTACAAAATCAAGTTTCTACAGGTAATGGTTTTAGATCCTATTCTTCTTTGCCTAAACCTAGATTTTCAAATGTGGTTGTTCCTAATGGTGAAGTTACTTTGAGAGAGATGATATCTTCTGTTGATAAGGGGTTAATTGTATATAATCTTCTAGGTGGAGGTCAAAGTAACGTCAATTCTGGTGAATTTTCCGTTAACGTTGAAAAGGGATTTCTAATTGAAAAAGGTAAAATTGTTGGTAGAGTTAAGGATGTTATGGTATTTGGTAATGTTTTTGACTTATTTAAAAATGTTGTTTCTGTTTCCAAAGAGACAAAAGTTGAATTTGATGCTGTTTTGCCTTATATTATGTTTGATAAAGTTAATGTAAGTTCTCAAAATGAAGGTGTTAAGTAGTTTTTTTGTAGTAATATTTAGGATTTTTTATAAATTCTTTGAGTATATAGGTAGTTTGTCTATATTTTCTTATCAAGTTATCAGAAATATGTTTAGTAAACCCTTTTACAGTAAAGAACTGATTGTATCTTTAGTTGAAATTGGTTACAATTCCTTAGGGATAATTATTACTATTTCCTTTTTTGCTGGTATGATAATTACTTTGAATACTGGTAAGAGTATGGATAGTATAGTTAAGGGTACTTCGCAGTATATAGGTTCTGGAATAATGCTTGTTATGGTAAAGGAGTTTGGTCCTTTTTTGACATCTATTGCTTTGATAAGTAGGGTTGGTGCTGGTATCACTGCTCAGATATCTACAATGAAAGCCACAGAACAGATTGATGCTTTAAAAATTATATCTATATCTCCGATTAAATTTCTAGTTGTGCCAAGAGTTTTGGGAATGGTTATTATTATGCCTTTTATCTCAAGTATTGCTGTTGTTTCCGGTGTTATTGGTGGTATGATTATGGTGGTATTGTACCTTGATCAAAGTATTTTCACTTATTTCGATAAAGCTTTGTTTATTTTAAAGGCTAGGTATATTCTTGACATGGTAATAAAAAGTTGTGTTTTAGGTTTTTTTGTCGGAATAGTGAGTTGTTTTTATGGTATGAAATCAGAAGGTGGAGCTAAGGGGGTTGGAGTTTATACAACAAAGTCTGTAGTTGCATCAGTCATCATCATAACTATAGTTGATTACTTTGTAACTTCAATACTTATGTTGTTTTAGTATGTATTTAAGAATTATATTATTTATATGAAAAATTTGTTTTTGGTTTTTGTTTCAGTTATTTTGTGTTTTGAAGCTTTTGGCTTTGGTAAAAACAAAATTAACTATAAAGTTCAAGATTGGTATATTTACGATCTTTCAAATTATAAGGTTTTTATTGATTTTAGTCAAACGAATATATCTAAAATTTTGGTAAGAGCATTGAAAGATTCGGATAATGATCTTAGAAGTTTGACTTTTAAGGATCTTAATCAAGTTTTTCCTGTTATACTTTTCCCTAACCAGATTGATTTCCAAGCTAATAATATATCCGATGAGTTTATTGATGAAGGTACGGGTGGTTTTACAGAAGGACTTAAGAATAGAGTAGTTGTTCCTGTAAACGGTAATTGGTACTTTTTTAAGAGAGTGTTAAAGCATGAGTTAGTTCATGTTTACCAGTTTGATTCTATGAAATCTCCTCAAGTTTCCAAAATTCTAAGAAATTTTGATGTTTCTATTCCTCTATGGTTCATAGAAGGAATGGCTGAGTACTATTCAGTTGAATGGGATTTTTCTTCGGAAGAAATTATTAGGGATATATCGTTAAATAATATGATTGTTCCAATTAGTAGGTTATCCGATATAAGTAAGTTGTACCCTAAGGAGTATTACCTTATTTACAAGCAAGGACAAGCTTTTTTAAAGTACGTTGGGGATAAGTTTGGTAAACCTATTGTTTACAAAATATTTAAGTCTTACCTTTCCGGAAAGAAGGATCCTTTTAAATCTGAAACTGGAATTAGCTTGAAAGATCTTGAAAATTCTTTTGTTTATGAAACTAGAAAAAAATACTTGTCTATGTTATCTAGTTACGATGAAGTAAACGGTTTTTCTACTTCTGTAACTAAAGAATCTTACGGTGAAGAAACTTACAGTAAGTTCATACCTACGTTTGTCTCAAGTAACCTTATTGCTTTTCTTACCTATAAAGATGTATATCCCAAGATAGTTTTGTTCGATATCGATCAAAACAAGATCGTAAAAAATATAGTTGTAGGTGGATTTAATGAAAATTATCTAGAGTTTCATGTAACAAGAAATAATATTTCATCTTCGACTAACGGTTTGATTGTATTTGTTTCTAAGTCTGGTGGTAGGGATGTTTTGAATGTTTACAGTATGTCAAACGATAGTATTTATCAGATTCCTTTTGAAAATATTAGAATTATTTCATCTCCTGATATTTCTCACGATGGAAGGTTTATTGTTTTTTCTGGGTTTGATGGTAATCAAGAAGATATTTACCTTTATGAGTTAGTGAGCAGAAAATTACAAAAATTGACAGATGATCTTTTTTACGATGCTGAGCCAAGATTTCACCCTGATGGTAAGCGTGTTTATTTTGTTTCTTCTAGAAATAAGGGTAGTTTGTTTTCTCAAGATACTGATATATACTTTGTTGATTTGAGTACTAAAGAAGTAAAAAAGTTTATAGATTTAGGTGGGGAGGAGCAAAATCCTTTTGTTTCTCTGGATGGTAAATACCTGTTTTTTGTTTCGACAATTGATGGTGTTAGAAACATATTCTTCTATGACTTTGAAAAAGATGAAGTGAGAAGATTTTCTAAGGTTATAACTGGTGCTTTTTCTCCGAAGTTGGATTTCTATTCTAAAAGAATTATATTTTCATCGGTTAACAATCTTACTTATAACGTTTACGAAAAGTACTTTGATGTTTCTGAATTTAGTGAAGTTGTGAGTAACAGTAGGGATATTTCGAGTTTAGATTTATCGAACTTTAATGTTGAGTTTTCTCGTATAAATGATATTGAGTTTAAGGGTGTTGATAGGTATGTTTTATTGCCGACGGTAGATTATCTTACGGGTGCTTTTACTTTAAGTTCCGACTTAGGTTTTGCTCTTATCTTTGGTGCAAACTTTAGCGATTTACTTGGTGATCAAAGGTTATTTTTACTGTTTAACAATAATTACATAGGAAATGTGAATAGTTTTACCGAATTTAACTTTCTTGCGTCTTACGTTAACTACAAATACTATTTTGATTTTGGTTTTGAAGTTTACAACTTTAGAGATTACTTGTTTTCTTTGATGAATTTCTTTTACTTACCTTCCATGTTTTACGAAATTGAAAGTGGGTACTATTCGAAGTTTGGTTTTTCTGGTTTTGTTTCTTATCCGTTTTCAACTTTTTCCAGGGTTAATTTTACTATTGAGAGGTTGGATTATTTTGGTGTACCTAGGTATGATTACAATCTAGAGTATTATTACGCGAGTAAGTTGTATTCATTGAATTTATTTTCTTTGGTGTATTCTTACGATTCAACACTTTGGACAGTTGTTGGTCCTGTTGATGGTATAAGATCTCAAGTAAAGTTTTCTTATAGTCCGGTTATACTAGAGGGTGACAGATCTTTATTTTCCGTAATAGGTGATTTTAGAGGTTATGTTATGTTATCTTTGATAGATACTTTTGCTTTTAGGTTTGTTGCAGGTGGTAGGTTTGGCACTGATGCTAGTATGTTTAAGTTTGTATTAGGTGGTATTGGTACTATAAGGGGGTATGATTTTGGGGAATTTAGTGGTAAGTTTTTTGCTCTTTCAAATTTGGAATTGAGGATAGCTCTTATTAGAGCTTTACTTGGACCCTTTGGTTTTTCTTTTCCTCCTATTTTTGCAAGTGCTTTTGCTGATGCGGGAATTGTCGGAGATGACCCTTTGAACTTTCAAATTGTATACTTTGATAACTTGGAAAAAACATTTAAGCTTAAGGATCTTAAAATTGGTTTAGGATTTGGAGTAAGCATTTTATTGGGTACTGGATTTAAGTTAAAATTTGATTTTGCTTCTCCGTTTGATGGTAGAAAATTGCTCGATTACAGTAATTGGAAAACTTACATTCAGATAGGATACGAATTTTAGTTAAAAACTTTGGTAATTTTTAATTTTATTGTTTTTTGGTTTAAAATTCTAAAAATATGAAAAAATTTCTGTTTGTTTTAGTTATTTTGGTAGTTCTTGCTATTGTATTTATTTCTTTGGTTTCGTACATTTCGTATGTATTGGAGGTTAGTAATTTGCAGGATGCTGTTTTGAAGTTTGTTAAAGCTGTTCAGGTTGTAGATATTGAGATGCTTAGAAAGGTTACAGGAGGAAGAATTTTTGTTAGTATTTTCTCAGGTAGTAGTGTTAATGAATACTTTTTAGAAGAACTTTCAAGACAATTTCCTAAATCTTCCCAGATTAAATTTCTTAAAGTTTACAGATCTGCTGATTTTTCTCAAGATGAGAAGAGAAAGTATGGTTTTTTGACTTGGAAGGTTAACTTGTTTGTTATTAGTGAAGTTGATGAATACGCTTATGGATACTCTTTTTACGTATCGAAGTTTTCTGAAGTTGAAACTGGTGGTAAAGAAGTTGTCTATTATAGAATAATAGACTTTGTTAAGGTAGGGGAAATAATATTTTAGATATGGTTTGGTTAATTTTGACTGTTGTGTTTACTATAGGAGCTTTTGTAAGTTTTTTTTACAATTTTTGGGTTTTAGGGATTATTTTTGTTTTGTTGAATATTTCTTTGTTGTGGACTTGGAAGTTAGGTGCAGCGTGGGATCCTACTCCAATGGAAGTTATAGAAAAAATTCTTGATTATTTAAATCCTAAACAAAGTGATGTTGTTTACGATTTGGGGTGTGGTGATGGAAGATTTATTATAGAAGCCTCAAGAAGGTACGGATGTAGGGCAGTTGGTATTGAAATCGATCCGTTAAGGTACTTTATAACTCTACTTAGGGTAAAACTACTCCACTTAGATGATAAGGTAAAAGTTGTCTGGGCTAATTTTTTCAATTATCCTCTCAACGATGCTACTATTGTTTTTTGTTTCTTGACAGAGGAAGCTAATAGAAAACTTGAAATTAAGTTTTCAAAAGAGCTTTCCTATGGTACGTTTATAGTTTCATACTTATGGCGTTTTTACGGCTTTAATTTAGTAAACGTTATTGATGATAAGATATTTTTTTATCTAGTTTAGGTAAAAGTTAGTAGGTTGTAAGTTTTATAATTGAATTGTTAGGCTTTTTATTTCTATAATTTTCTTATATCCGATATTTTAGAATTATGAAAGGTATGACGGGTTTTTCTTATATATCTGAGATGTCTGAATACGGTAAAGTAAGTGTGTATTTAAAAACTCTTAATTCAAGGTTTCTTGAATTGAGAGTGTTGCTTCCTCCTAGTTTGCAAAGTCTGGAAAGTCAGATTAGAAAAATGCTAAAAGATAATTTTAGAAGGGGTAGGGTTGAACTTATTGTTGATTTTTATCCTAAGGGAGTTGGATTTGAGGTTAGCGTTAATGAAGAACTTGCAAAAAGTTACTTTTTGTCACTTAAAAAGTTGAGTAACTACTTAGGATTACTTCCAGATATAGAAATAGTTGATATTGCTAATATGCCAAATGTTGTAAATTTGGTTAATTCTGATATTTCACCATCGTTTTCAAAACAAGTTAAAACTTTGGTCATGAAGGCTATTAAAGATGTTGTTAGACAAAGAATAAAAGAAGGTGAACAAACTAAGAGAAACATAATCGATATTGTAAATGAGGTTAAAAAAGAAATAGAAAATATCAGTTTGAGGTGGATTGAGGTAAATAAACTTGTTGAAGAGAAAGTTAAGGAAAAAGTTGAGAAGTTTCTTAAAGATTACGAAAATAGAAAAGAAATAGATACTGCTATTGTAAGTTTTTTACTTAAAGTTGATATAAATGAGGAGATTTTTAGGTTTAAAAAACATATTGAAGATCTTGAAAATCTTTTGAATAGCGATGGAGAAGTCGGTAAAAAATTTGAATTTATTTTACAAGAGCTTAACAGAGAGGCTAATACTATATCTTCTAAGTCTTTTGATTACGTTATATCTTCTTCTGTTATTGAAATAAAAACATCTTTAGAAAAAATAAGGGAACATATACAAAACGTAGAATAGTATTATGGGAGAGGAACAAACAAGAGGAAAAATATTTATAGTATCTGCTCCTTCAGGTACTGGTAAAACTACTATTCTAAAAAGAATTGTAAAAGAAATACCGAATTTGTATTTTTCTGTTTCTGCTACTACAAGAAAACCTAGAGAAGGGGAGGTTAATGGTGTAGATTATTATTTTGTTTCTATTGATGATGTTCTTGAAATGTTTAGAAAAAAAGAGCTTTTAGAATGGGCAATGGTTCATGGAAATTTTTATGGTACTCCTGTTTGGGAAGTTGAAGGTAAAATAAATTCAGGTAAAAACGTCATAGTAGATGTTGATGTTAAGGGGTTTATGAAAATAAAAAGAAAGTATCCAGAATCTGTATCTATATTCATTATGCCTCCTTCAATCCAAGAATTGAAAGAAAGACTTCTTAAAAGAGAAGGTAAAAGCACATTTGATGAAGAATTGAAAAAAAGATTTGAAAAAGCAACTTACGAAATGTCTTTTAGAGATTTGTATGATTATGTTATAGTTAACGATAATCTGGATAGAGCTTGTAATGAATTGAAGGAGATAATATTGAAAAACATTGAAAAGTAGGTAATATTTTGTTTATTCTTGGTTTATGGATTTCTTCTTTAAGTATCCTTTAGAAAGCACTTTTATTATAGTTGCAGCGTTTATATCCCTTGTTGTTTTTTTGTTTTCTGTTTTTTTAGTAGGTAGGTTTTTCCCCTTGAAAGTTAACAGATCCAGTTTGATTGTTATACTTCTGTTACAATCTGTTGTTTTAGTTCTTTCTATTGGTTTTATGC
>CALFVP010000074.1 GCA_937928175.1 uncultured bacterium
TTGCAAAAAATTACGTTAATACTGGTATACCTATTGCTGATCTGATAAGTGAGGGAAACATTGGACTTATGATTGCAATTGATAAGTTTGACTATAGAAGAGGGTTACACTTCATATCATATGCAGTATGGTGGATAAGACAATCAATTTTAAAATACATCTCCGAAAGATCAAGACTTGTCAGATTCCCAATGAATAGAACAAATGAACTATTGAAAATAGAAAAGTTCATAAGAGAATACGAACTAAAATACCATGAAACACCTTCAGAAGAAATAATATCCAAAGAACTCAACATAAAAGAAAAAGACGTTGAAATATTGCTAAACAGAAGAAGTAAAAACTACTTATCTTTTGAAGACAATATTTACGATGACAACGAAGCAAAATATGAAGAATTTCTAAACATAGAAAACCAAACTATTGAGAATCCAGAAAAATCAATAATTAAAAATTCAACAGCAGAGGAAGTAAGAAAAATAATAGAATCGCTTCCTGAAAAGGAAAAAAACGTAATAAAGTACAGATACGGTTTTTACGGTAAACCCTTGTCTCTAAAGGAGATTGGAGAAATAATGGGCTTAACCAAAGAAAGAGTAAGACAAATAGAAAACAGAGCAATAGAAAGAATGAAAGAAATAATACAAAACAGATCTCCTGAACTTATGAATATTAACTAAACATCTATATCCACTACTTCCTTAGCGTATAACTCTATAAAATTTCTTCTTTTCTTTACATCTTCGCCCATAAGAATACTAAAAATATTATTTGCTTTTATAGCATCTTCAAGTGTAATTTTCAATAGTTTTCTAGTAGATGGATTCATAGTAGTTTCCCAAAGTTGATCTGGATTCATCTCACCTAACCCTTTATACCTCTGTACTGAAAAGTTTTTACTCTTGATTACACTTAAAATTTTTTCCTTCTCCTCATCAGAGTAAGCATAGTAATGATTTTGACCTACCGTTATTTTATAAAGTGGTGGCATAGCAGAATAAACATATCCCTCCTCTATTAAAGGTTTCATATACCTGTAGAAGAACGTTAAAAGAAGTGTCTTTATGTGAGATCCATCAACATCGGCATCTGTCATTATTATTATTTTACCGTACCTCAACTTAGATATATCGAAAGTATCAGCTATACCCGTACCTATAGCAGTAATTATAGTTTTTATTTCATCGTTATCCAAAAGTTTATTTATTCTTGCCTTTTCGGCGTTTATTATCTTACCCTTTAATGGCAGTATAGCTTGAAATTCTCTACTTCTTGCTTGCTTAGCACTACCACCTGCAGACTCACCCTCAACGATAAAAAGCTCAGTTTTACTAATTTCTCTTTCAGAGCAATCAGCAAGTTTACCAGGTAAATAAAAAGAATCCAAAGCACTTTTTCTTCTAACCAACTCCCTTGCTTTTCTAGCAGATTCTCTAGCTCTTGCAGCTTGAACAATCTTCTCAAGAATAATTTTAACGGTATCCAAGTTCCTTTCAAAAATCCCAACTACCTTATCGTAAAATACATCTTCAACTAAACTCTTAACTTCAGTATTACCTAGTTTTTCTTTCGTTTGTCCTTCAAACTGTGGTTCAGGTAATTTAACACTAACAACGTAAACAAGCCCCTCTCTAATATCTTCACCAATTATATCAATCTTCTCTCTTTTATCAAAACCTAACTTTTCGTAAAACTCTGTCATAACCCTAGTAAGTCCACTCCTAAACCCACTAAGATGAGTACCACCTTCTATAGTTTTTATTGAATTAACGTAAGAGTAACCTATCTCATCGTAATCAGTTGTATACCTAAACGCTATTTCCACTACAAGAATTCCACCGTTTGACATCTCCTTCTCACCGTAAACGTAAAAAGTATCAGAAATAGGTTTCATTTCCTCAGTCAAAGCATTTACAAATTCCAGTATACCCCCCTCATAGTAAAACTCATCTTTTTTCTCTTCCTTACCCCTTCTGTCAATAATCTCTATTCTAACACCTTTGTTAAGAAAAGCTAACTCTCTTAACCTTGCATGAAGTATGTCATAATTAAAACTAACCCCCTCATCAAAAATTTTCTTATCAGGCTTAAACCTAACTATAGTCCCAGTCTCCTTAATTCCTTCCTTCTTAACAATAACATCCGTTTGCGGAACCCCCCTACTATACCTCTGATAATACAATTTACCATCTCTCTTTACATACACCTCAAGAAACTCGGAAAGAGCATTAACAACAGAAACACCTACCCCATGCAATCCACCAGAAACCTTATAAGCTTTATTATCAAACTTACCACCAGCATGTAACTTCGTCATAACAAGTTGCAAAGCAGAAACATTATACTCCGGATGAATATCAACAGGTATACCCCTACCATCATCCTCAACAGTAACAACATCATCTTTCTCAATAATAACCTTTATATTCTTACAAAAACCAGCTATAGCTTCATCTATAGAGTTATCAACAACTTCATAAACAAGATGATGGTAACCACTACTACCAGTAGAACCTATGTACATACCAGGTCTTTTCCTAACAGGCTCAAGCCCCTCTAAAACTTGAATGCTTTGAGCATTGTACTCCTTAATATCTCTATTAACCACCTCTCGCCTCTCCATATTAACTAATTTTTAATGATCTAACACCTCCCTTTAAACTAAAATAAACAAACAAGTTAACATAATTTTATAAAAAAACAAAAAAGTACAATTTTATTTTGAAATGAGGTCTAAATTATAATTTTAGATTGGTATGAAAAAAATACAACTTACTTTTTTGGTACTAATTTTAGGGATTTTTCCAATTGGGTTACTGTACTCAAACGATGAGAAAATTTTTAAAGTAGGAATAGGTGCTTTTAGAGATGAGCTTTACATAGTTTCAGAATCACAGTTTAAAATAATAGTAGACCAATATCCAAACAGTAGATACTTCAACGATGCTTTGTATTACCTAGTTCTATCTCAGTACTTCCAGAAGAAATACCAAGAAGCATTAAACACCATATCTCTCATAGAAGGTAAATACAAATATATAAAGTACTTTCCCAAAGTAGTTTACACGAAAGGAAGGATATTATTTGAAATTCAAGATTACAAAAACGCAATAAGAACATTTGAAAGCTACTTAAAAAACTATCCTATAGATGAAGATGCTCCGTACTCCGCATACTATATGGCAATGTCATACTACTATTTAACAAACAACCAAAGAGCAATAGAAATACTAGAAAACCTAGAGAAAAATTACCCAA
>CALFVP010000075.1 GCA_937928175.1 uncultured bacterium
GTGAATTTAGAGATATAACTGAGGAAGTTTCGAAGTTAGATGGAATTAGCATTATTGAACTTAATCTTTCGTGTCCTAACGTAGAAAAAGGAGGAATAACATTCGATAGCGATGAAAGTAACGTTAGAGATGTTGTCAGAGCAGTTAGAAAAGTTAGTAAAAAGCCATTTTGGGTTAAACTTAGTCCTAATAATTGCAATATTGTAAGGAATTCTATAATATCTCAAGAAGAGGGAGCTGATGGTATAACTGCTATAAATACTATTCTAGGTATGAAAATAGATATTACTACCGGTAAACCTGTTTTTAAAAATGTTTTTGCTGGTTATTCAGGTCCAGCTATAAAACCTATTGCTTTAAGGTACGTTTATGAAATATGTAAAAACGTTTCAATACCTGTTATTGGTGTAGGTGGTATTTCTTCTTATGAGGATGTACTTGAGTTTATGTGGGCAGGAGCAAAACTTGTTCAAATTGGTACTTATAACTTTATAGATCCTTTGTTACCTAAAAAGATTGTAGAAAAAATAACAGAAATCTCACAAAAGTGAATTTTTTACTATCTAAATAGTACTGACAAGTGTTAGATAAGTTGTTGAATTGAGTAGTTTAGAATTACGATAATATATAGGGTTATGAAAAAATTTGTTTTGTTGTGCTTTTTAATTTTGATTCCATTTATTGGGTTTGCCCAAAAGGTTTCTCTTATAACTTACGGTATTGATGATGGAGGGGTTTTTGTCAGGTGGAAGTGTGAGTATAGCAATTTGTACTTTTCTGTATACCGTTCTCCTTTTGTTATATCGAATAGTATTTCTTTTTCAAATAACTTGAGTTTTATAAAAAAGTTAGGTACGTTTTTTTACACTGATCTTTCTAATAAGGATGGTTATTTTTATTATTATGATACTTCTCCTAACATTGGTACTAACTATTACTTCGTTTTAGTAAGTCAGGGTAAGTCTGATATTCTGGAGTTTTATCCTGAGCAAAACTATTCTGAGGGATTTATAATTTATTTACCGTTACCTAAAGTTAAGGTTGATTTGATTGAAAATCTCAATACTGCTATTGTAAGTTGGGATAAAATTTTAGGAGTTGAGGGGTATATTGTTTACAAGTTTTCTACTGAATCTTATAAAGATTTATCTTATAAAGATTTAATGAAATTACAACCGTTAATTACTCTTTCTTCTAACGAAACAGTTTTTTTTGATGTTATTCCTTCTGATACTAATTTTCTTTACGTTGTTGTACCTTTTACCAAGCAAATTACAAATTATTATTTCTCTAAAAATTACAATGGAATATTTTTAAGCGTTTCGAAAAAAGTTCTAGAAAGTGGTATTTCTGGTGATATTTACCGTGATAAAGAGTATGGAGAAAGTAGTATTCCTTATACTAATTTTGTTACTAATGTTTTTTTTGCTACAAATACGGTTTTTATTACCAATTTTGTTTCTGCTAGCAACCTTAAAATTGAATCTCAAAATACGAGAAAAAGTTTAGAGAAAAATGTAAAAACGTATACCAACGGTAAAGAGAAATATTTTGACAATGAATATTACGATCAAAATGATAAACTGAAGTACATAATTTCAAAGTACTTTAACAAAGGGGATTATATAACTTCTAAGAGGATGCTTAAAGAGCTACTTAGTGAATTAGAGGATTCTAAACTTAAGGGTAGGGTAATGATATATTTGGCTAGGATTGAGTATTCAATGGGTAATAAAGATGAGGCTATAAATATTCTTTTTAGGGCAAAGAAGTTTTTACCGTCTGAAGCAGATTTTTGGTTAAGTAGATTTTTAGTAAATAGGTGATTTTTATTTTCTTCTTACGCTTACGTAATTTTCTGTTAATGGTATTTCTATTCTTGCTAGGACGTAGTTATTGTTAGGACCGGATATTCTGAATAAGCTTGGATCTATTCCTACACCTCTTAGAAGCATTACTATTAAAGCAATTCCTAGTCCTGCGCCCTCAAGTTCATCTCCTTGCTCTAAGTAAAATTGAGATATGTCATCGTAGTTCATAGCTTTTTTAAGTTTTTCTCTTATTCTTCTATCTTCAAATTTAGTAATGCTTACGTTGTTTACAACTTCAATTCTTACACCATCTTTTGAGTGGTAAAATGCAACACTTATGTATAGATCTTTGTTTATTAGTTTAGGTATGTATTTAGGTAGGTTTATTTCTGAAAGTTCTTCCTTGAATTTCATCATTCCCATGATGAAACTTTTTTCATCTGATGGATCTACGTTGTTTTCTTCAAATACTATTCTCTTTATGTTTGCTTTACTTGAGTTAAGTACTAGTTCTTTTACGCAAATGTATGTTACATCGGCTAAGTCGGATCTATTATACTTTTCGAATATTTTTGTTATTACTATGTTTATTCTTTTTTCTATTTCTTCTGATATTCCGTAAAATTTAATGTAAAAGTGTTTACCTTCATCAATGAAACTGTTGACTATTTGTACAAATTCTTCATCACTTTTAACGTTTATATCGATTTTGTCGTACATTGTTTTATCCCCCTCTGAATAAGTTTTTAGATAGCCTATGCCTATAAAGTTTTCCATTATGCCTCCTTGGACTTCTTTGAAAAATTTCTAACTTATGGGAGTTTGCTAACTTTTGTGCGTTATTTGATTATATAAGTTAACTATTAAATCTTCAATAGGTTTATCAAAATTTTTGTTTCTTCTTAAAAACATTGTTTTTACCATGTTAATGAATCTATCTAATGGAAACCTTTTATAAGGTTCTTTACCGCCCCAGGCGAAGTTTGGTACGTACTTTCTTATGAGTTCTCCTTCAAAAAATACGTTTGCACCTACTCCTATCACAGTACCAGTATTTATGAGTACTCCTATTCCTATTTTGGAAAAGTCTCCTATGAAGCATCCTAACTTGATTAGTCCGGTATTTACAACTTTGTTAGGTTTGATAAATACTTTTACTTCGTCGTATGTATTTTTGAGATCACTGTTTGTAGCCATTGCTCCTATGTTTACCCATTGTCCTACGTACGAATGCCCCAAAAACCCTTCATGATTTTTGTTTGAAAATGAGTCAATTATACTTTCTTCTATTTCTCCAGATACCTTACATACGTTTCTTACGTTTGTTCCTTCTCTTATTTTTGCTTGGTTTACAATTGTTTTTTTTCCAATATAGGCAGGTCCTGTAATTATTGTCATTGGTGATATCTTAGATTCTGAGTCAATTATTATTGGTCCATTGTTGGTATCTATGTATACTCCCTTTGATATGTATGTTTTCCCAAAGACAATTAGTAAATCTTTGTTACCTTCTAGTTCTATATTCTTGTTTTCTTTCTGTATTACTTCTTTGGGTGTGTTTTTTAGAATAAGTTCAAAATCCTTTTCCATTAAATATGTGTTTAGGTATATTAGGTCCCAAGGGTAGAATGCAAAATTGCTTATATTATGTAAGTTTACTATTGACAATTTTGTTTTTAAAGAGTCTTGAATTTTTTCTATATCATTTTCGTATAATCCTTCAAAGAGATCTTCAGGTTTTTCAATTTCTTTAGAATTTACGTGTAGAAATATTATTCTGTTGTTGAAAACGTAGCAGGAATTGAGAGTATCTTTAAATTCGTCTTTTGGGTATAGGTACGAAGAGTTTATAAATATTAGATCGTTTTGTTTTGATATGTCTTGGAATGAAAGTATTCTAATTTCAGGAAAGTGAAACATCATTTCTTTTCTTGTTAATACTTTCACTTCTGAATTTAGAAGGTAAGATAACCTATCGCATACTGTTAAAAATCCACTTTTTAAGTCTTGTACTGGCCTTGTTAATGTAAATGGCTCTAGAGAATTTACAGATTCTTTTTCTTCAAATACTACTATCATGTTTTTGCTCTTTTAAGTTTTATTTTTGAGATTAGTTTTTGTCCTAGTATTACTTGTGGTAAACGGTTTCCAAAAGTGCCTGCATCTTTGAAAAGCTTTTCGAGATAACTTTCTGAGATTTCAATATTGTTTTTTGTGTAGTTTATGAATGCAATTTCGTACAGGCACCAAAGGTAAGATTTTTTATCTTCGTCTGATAAATTTTCTGATTTTTCATATTTGTTTATTGCTTCTTTGTATAAGTATTCCGCTTCGTTTATAAAACCGTCTGAATAATATTTTACACCAAGCCTATAAGTCTCCGTTATGGTTAATTTATCTATTTCTTGTTTAGTTTCTTTTATAGCTAACCCACACCCTTGCAAAACTAAAAATATTACTAGTGTTGAGAACACTTTTAGTGTTAAGAACACTTTTAGTGTTGGGAACACTTTTGTAAACATTTTTGTGGGTATTTTTTTCATAAAGTTGTCTCTAGGTTAATAGTTATTCTAATTAATAGAATTACGTTTTCTCAAATTTTTAAATTTTAAATTTTTTGTTGATGTTTGTGAAGGAGAGTTTAGTTTTTGCGTATGGGTAAATTTGAAAAGAAATTAGTTTTTTGTATAAAATTATTTTTGTATTTAAAGAAGGAGTATTTTATGAGAGTTGTTTATTCTGTGCCGTCGAGAAGGAGAAGGAAGAAGGTTTTGAAAGCTGTTAAAGGACATAGGGGAGCTAGAAGGAGAAGGTATAGAGCTGCTAAAGAATCTTTGATGCATGCATTACGCTATGCCTGGGAACACAGAAGATTAAGAAAAAGAGAATTTAGAAAGCTTTGGATTATCAGAATTAACAATGCTGTCAGAGAGTACGGACTAAATTATAGTCAGTTTATTGGATTACTTAAAAAGAATGGGATAAGTGTAAACAGAAAAGCTCTTTCTAATATGGCTATTGAAGATAAAGAAGCTTTTAAGAAGTTAGTTGAGATGGTTAAGTAGGAGGAATATTATGGGTAATTTAATTGATTACGTTGAGGAGAAATATTTTCCTAAAAAAAGTTATGATAATTTTAGGGTTGGTGATCAAGTTAAAGTACACCAGATAATAAAAGAAGCAGATGGTAAAGATAGAATACAAATTTTTGAAGGTATTGTAATAGCTATAAGGGGTAAAGGTATTTCGAAAACGTTTACCGTCAGAAAAGTTTCTTACGGTATTGGAGTTGAGAAAATATTCCCTTATTATTCTCCATTGATAGATAAAGTTGAAGTTGTTAGGAGATTTAAGGTTAGAAGAGCAAAGCTTTACTATCTTAGGGGTAAGATTGGAAAAGATGCTAAATTGAAAGAATTAAAGTAACTTTATTTCTTTTCAAGAAAGGGTTCGGATAAGTAAGCTTTCCTTATAGCTTTTAGTACTTCTTCAGTATTTAATGGAGATAGTTCTGTAATTGCGGAAAATCTTACGAATCTGTCGTACGTCTTTAATTTAATTAGCATGTTTTTATACTTTTCGTCTATCTGTTTGTCAACTATTACTATCAATCTTACGTTTGTTTTTGTGTATTTGTCAAGTACTTCTTCTTCTTTGGTTGCTGTCATTATATCAGTTTCAGGGTATAGGTCAGGTGATATATTGAAATTCATTTTGTTTACTTTTTCTACAAATAAGGCTACTGCTTCAGAGTGTAAAAAGAACTTTTGTAGGTAGTTACTATCTGTTGCATCCGTAAGCGTTACTAGTAATATTCCCCTTTCAGATGAGTAAAAAGGTATTTCTATTTTTTTATCTATAAACGTTTTAAGATTATTCCATTTTTCAAATGTTATTTCTTCATTGTACTTTAGTACTACTTGATTTTTGTACGTTATTTCCGTTGCTGATATCACTTTTCTTTTTCTTTTACTTAATCTGTTTGCATCATCTATCGCTGAGATGTACCTGTCAAAATCAATGAATGATTTTATATATAACGGAGGACGATATTTTTCTGGGAAGTTACTTGAAAGTTTAGCAAACAATACATCGGAAAAAACTACATCTATTTCTGAAATGTTGTTTCTGGTTAGTAGTTCGTAGTGTTCGTTTTCAAAAAGCATTCCTTGAAAAAATCTAATCTCCGATTTTGTTATCTTGTCTAGAAAGTAAACGTCTTTGCTGTATACTACTTGTATACTAGTTCCGTATTTTTCAATTATTTTTTTTGCTTCTTCTACGGTTATTTTCATACAAAAGAATTTTATATAAAGGTGTTGTTGTTTACAATTTTTTATTTAGTTAGGTTTTTGAAGGAAATTGCGATTCTTGATTTTTAGTAATGTTTTTGTTACGATATTTTTGTAAGGATGGATTGTATTGTAATTTTTGCTGGTGAAAACTTAAGTAAAATTAATTCTTGTTATTTAGGTAGTAAAATTGATGAAGTTAAAAGCTTAGCTAAGACTCTTGGATGGAAAGTTTTGGATGTTATTGTTGTTAATCTTAGGAGTGTTGATCCTGGGTTTTATATTACCAAAGGTAAACTACTCCAAATAAAGTCTTTACCACAAATGTCTAATGTTGATTGTATAGTGTTTTACAATGATCTTAGTCCAGTGCAAATAAGAAACCTTGAAAGGGAATTTGGTAAAAAAGTTATAACTAGAGTTGATCTTATACTTACGATTTTTAAGAATCATGCGGTTAGCAAGGAAGCAAAATTGCAAATAGAGTTAGCAACTTTGCAAGTCTATCTTCCTAGATTGTACGGTATTGGTAAAGAAATGGAACAAATGAAAGGTGGTATAGGTTTAAGAGGACCTGGTGAAAGAAAAACTGAAATAATGAAAAGACATGTAAAAGAAAAGATTAGATTATTGAAGAAGAAAATACAAGAAATAAAGAAGAATAGATTTGTTCAGTTTGAAGGAAGAAAAGGAGTATTTAACGTTTCAATAGTAGGTTATACTAACAGTGGTAAATCTACCTTTATAAACGCAATCACAAAAGCTAACGTTTTGGAAAAAGATGAACTATTTTCAACTTTAGATACAAAAACTAAAAGGTTGTTTATAGACGGTATTTATCTTACTGTTACTGACACGGTTGGGTTTATAGAAGATTTACCACATCAACTTATTGAATCTTTTTATTCAACTCTTGAAGTTGTAAAAAGATCAAATCTTTTGCTTCATGTGGTTGATATATCTTCTAGTTTTGTCGAAGAAAAAATAAAAGTTGTTGATGGGGTGATTAGAGAAATATTTTCTAAGGATAACCTTGAGGTACCAGAAATATTTTACGTATTTAATAAAATTGATATTCTCCAAAATATTGATTTAATAAATGAATTTGAATGCAAGTATCCAAATTCTCTTTTTATTTCCGCTAAGGAAAAGATAAACTTAGATAAAGTTAAAGAAAAATTAAAAGAATTCGCTCAAAATTACTATTCTTTGGTAAGTTGATTATTTTAATTTGCGGAGTTTTGTGTTGTATTTTGACAAAATGTATTTTTTTAAGGTAAAATGCTATTGTTTAACTTTTATTTTGGGTTTTAAGGTTTTTGTGGATATGGATGTTATTTGTATAGTTGGTCCTACTTCTAGTGGTAAGAGTTATATTGCTCATAATGTTGCTAGGAGGCTTAGGGAAATTGGTATTGAGAGTGAAATAATTTCTTGCGATTCTGTGCAGGTTTACAAATACTTTGATATAGGTAGTGCTAAAGTTTCTGTTGAGTTAAGGAAAGAGTTTCCTTACCATCTTATAGATATACTTGAGCCTGATGAAGGTAGGTTTAGTGCTGGTGATTTCAGAAAAAGGTTTGATGAAATTGTATTTAATTTGGTTAAGTTAAGGAAAATA
>CALFVP010000076.1 GCA_937928175.1 uncultured bacterium
AAAGAAGGGTTTTTGTAAGATTTCAGATAGACCTATGGTTTCAAGTTATTTTCCGCATTTTGGGGAAGAGAAACCGCTTGTTGGTGTTTTTGGTTCTGGTACTATTTTTTTTACGTATTGTAATATGGCTTGTGTGTATTGTCAAAATTGGGAGGTGAGTCATCTTGGAGAAGGTTATGAAGTATCTGTAGAGGATATTTCTAATTTTATGCTTACTTTGCAGAGGTTAGGTTGTCATAATATAAACTTAGTAACTCCTACTCATCAGATACCTTTTATAGTTGAGGCTATTAAGATTGCAGCTGAAAAAGGTTTAAGGTTACCTATTGTTTACAATTGTGGAGGTTATGAATCTTTAGAGACTTTGAGAATTTTGGATGGTATTATAGACATTTACATGCCTGATATAAAGTATATGGATGATGAAGTAGCTTTAAGGTTTTCTGGAGTTAAGGGGTATTCTAGTGTAGTAAAAGAAGCAGTAAAAGAAATGTACAGACAAGTGGGAGATCTTATAATAGAGAAAGGTATTGCTAAAAGAGGTTTGATTGTACGCCATTTAGTTCTTCCTGGGGATCTTTCCCAAACAGAAAAGGTAATTAGTTTTATCGTTAAAGAAATTTCACCTAATACTTACTTTAACTTAATGGATCAGTATAGACCTTGCGGTGATGCTTGGAAATACCCCCCTTTGAATAGGATGATTACAAATGAAGAGTGGAACAAAGCTTTGGAGTTAGTAAGTAAATATGGTGTTAAAAGACTTGACAGTAAAAGAAGTCGCTTCTGGGATTAATTTGGAAATATTAAAGTAAGAGTTTAAACAAAAAAGTTATTCGGTTGTTACTTTCTGCCTGCGGTGTGTAAGTACTAAACGATAGTGAAAATATCTACTTGTGTACAGAAATGTATAGAATTTATTTATAGGAATTATTTTTATGGGTAGCAATAAAAAGTTTAGAAGGGTTAAAGGAATTGTTTTAGGAACGAAAGATGTTGGGGAATCTGATAAACTAGTTGTTTTATTTTCTCCAGAGTTAGGTAAATGTAACCTTATTGCATACGGTAGTAATAGATTTAAAAGTAGGTTTTCCAATAAGATTAATATGTCAAACGTTATAAGAGGATGGGTTAGGTTTCCACAAGGAATCAATAAAATTCCTTCTCTTGAGGATGCTGAAGTTTTAGCAGACTTTTTTGATCTTATAAGAGGAAATCCCTTAAAAATTTTTAGTACCAACTTTGCCGTAGAGATCATTAACTTATTTGTTCCTTTTGAAGTTTTTGATGAAGAGTTGAATAATTTAACTCTGAATTTTTTTAAAAGTTTGGCAGAATCAAATAATGACGATGAAACTTTTTACCTTTTATCTAAATTTTTGGTTAGTTTTTTAAAGTTGGAAGGTATTTTGCCTTACGTAAAGAACGAGAAAAATTTGGAAAATAGTGTTAAGTTTTTCGTAATTTCGCTAATAAAGGGTAATAGGTATACTAATATAAGTTATGAAACTAAGGTAGATTTTTTGGAATGGTTTTATAGGAAAGTAAAGGATGTAATGAATCTAGAAAAAATAGTATCTATAGAGCTAATAAAAAGAATTCTTACTTAGAAAATTTTTGTTGCTTTTTGTGATGAATTTTTTAAAGGTATAAGTATTAAAAGGAAACTGATAGTATTTTTATATCTAATCCTGCGAATTTATTATTTCCTCCGATTTGTATGATTATTCCATCTAGGTATACTGATATGTTTACTGAGTAGAATATTCCGAACGATGGGTTCTCTGAGAAAGATATATTAGGTCCGAAACCTAGAGAAAAAGATACAGGTACGTTTTCTTTTCTGAAATCGAATGAGAATAAACCGTATCCACCCATATCGAAATCAAATTTTACTGTTTCGTTTCTTGGTGCTATGATATCCATTCCTACAAATGGCCCTACTGCTATTGAAAATAAGTTTTGCTTAAATACCGTTATGGGTAAATCTACTTGTAAGCCAAATCCTACATCTTTTCCAAGCCCTCCAAACACCAACCACGGGTAAAGATCTATTTTATCTGAGAGTTTTTGTTCAAATCCTATTTCAAACCCAAAACCTCGATAGGCGTATCCCATTCCAATTTCAAGTCCTTTGTTTAATATAGCTTCTTTAAACCCTAGTGCTGCAGATGACATAAAAAGTAGTGCTAGAGCTAAAGGAAGTATTTTTTTCATCTTTTTTCTCCAGTGGTTTTTACAATTATTATAAAGATTCTAATTTTTTGTCAAGTTTAATTAACGTAATTTTATTTTTTACATCAAATTAATGTTGAAAACTTTTTTAATAGTGATTATACTTAGTTATGTTAGGATTATGGATATTAAGAAGATAATTTCTCTTCTTGATGAAATAGAAGATGAGAGTAGTAATGAAGTAGAAGTTGTGGCTTTTTCTATAAGGGAAGCGTTAGAAATAGCAAGTAAGGAGCTTAATACTGAAGTTTTTAATTTGGAGTATGAGATATTGGAACCTGGAAATAGTGGTTTTATGGGTATTATTGGTAGAAAACCTTACAGAGTTATTGTGAGAAAGATAGGTAGTTTATCGTTAAAGCCTTCTTTTGAGAACCATAGAGAAGAAATTTTATCAATTGATGGTAAGTTTTTTATAGCTAATACGGATGAGGGGGTATTTCTTAAGGTTTTACCACCTCAAGGTAATGGTAGATACGTTACTTACAATGATATAGTTCAGGAACTTAGAGCTAGGGAAATACAAAATTTTGATGAGTCTAAAATAAGAAAAGAAGTTCAATCTCCTTCTTCTACTTCAGTATTGATAGCACCAGTTCAGAATACTTTACCCGAAGAGGATAGTAAACCTCATATAGAGATATTGCCGGATGAAAGTAGAGTGTTTTTGACATTTTCAAAACCTTCTTTAAGGGGTAAAGTTCCGTCTGTTTCTGAGATAAATAGGTTATTAAAAGAGAATGGTGTTGTTTATGGTGTGAATAATGAGAATATAGAGAAAGCTATATATGAAGGTATGTTTGGTATTCCTGTGGAGGTAGCAACGTGGACACCACCAGAGCCCGGTAAAGATGCCAAAATAAATTACTATGTTAGTTTGGGTAATAAATCATTGTTTGAGGTAGCATTTCAGAAAGATAACATTGATTTTCATAAAATTGCTTCTATAGAAAATGTTGTGAAAGGGCAAGTGTTAGCATCAAAAGATCCTCCTACCAGAGGTATTCCTGGTAAAACGGTTAGAGGTAAGATAATACCCACAACTGATGGAAAAGATGTTAGTTTGCAGTCTATTGCCGGTAAGAATGTAGAAGTGTCGGCTGATGGTTTAGAACTTATCGCAAAAGAACATGGTCAAGTTGTTTTTAAACAGGAAAAGATACACGTAGAACCAGTTTTAGAAATTCAGTCGGATGTATCAACCGAAACGGGAGATATAGATTTTGTTGGTAATGTTGTTGTAAAGGGTAGTGTTAGAGATACGTTTAAGGTTAAGGCGGGAGGAAATATTGATATATGGGGAACAGTTGAAAAAGCTGAAGTTATAGGTGATGGTAATATAATTGTTAGAACTGGTATACAAGGTAAAGAGTTAGGAAAGGTTATAGCAGGTGGGGATTTGATAGCAAAGTTTATAGAAAGAGCTAATGTTAAAGCAGGTGGTAACGTTATAGCACTAGAGTACATAATGCACAGTAACGTATCTTCTAAATCCAGGGTAATGTGTTTTGGTAGGAAGGCAAGTATAGTTGGTGGATCTGTAAAAGCACTTTATGAAGTATCGGCAAAACAGATAGGTGCTGAGTCGTGGGTAGAGACTATGATAGAAGTTGGTTCTGATCCAGATTTGCAAGAAAAGTATAATGAACTAATAAAGAGGCGAGAAGAATTGTCTTCTAAAATTTCTGAAATCAAAAAAGAGCTTAATATCTTTCAGCAAATGATCCAGAATTTTGGTAGAATACCTCCAGATAAAGAAGAAAGGTATAACACTATGACTGCTATGCTTAAGGAGTATAGTCAAGAACTTGAAGCTATAGAAAAAGAACTTAAAGAGATAAATGAAAAACTTGGAAGTGCTGCAATTGAAGCTAGGGTAAGTGTAAGTGATATATGTTACCCGAATGTTAAAATAAAAATAAAGGATGCTTTGTATACGTGTAGGGAACAGTATAAGTTTGTTACATTTAAATTGGATAATAGGTCTATAATTGCTGTACCTTACGAAGAATCTCAAGAACTCAGAGAAAGAAAAAAAGAAATGAAAGAAAAGTCTAAAATTTTTTAACCCTACCTATAGGATATTAGTTTCCATTCTTTACCAAATTTCTTAAATAAGTAAGTGGTTTCTCTTTTTACTTTTACTTCTTCGAAACTTGTACCCTTTGGTACGGATCTCTTGTACTCCCATTCAACTACTGCTATTCCTAAGTTTTCTTTTTCAAAAATTTTTATTTCTTTTATCTTAGGGTTTGAGAGTAATGATAATTCTTCTTTTACTTGAGAATACTTATTTGGATTTTGTATGGAAAAGAGCATTTTTTCCATATCTCTTTTAGCTTTGCCTTCTGAAAAAGGAATTATTTTATCAAACTTCATTGATAAATAGTTTGTTAATATACCGCTTAAAACTGAAGAAACTTTATACACATCTTTAGAAAATGTTTTTTCTTCATCGTAGCAAAAACCTTTAAATGTTATCAAAGTTAACGTAGCTAAAGCAATAAAAATTTTATTCATAAGCTTTACCTCTTTTTGATGAAAAAATATCGTTTATTTCTTTTTCTTCTTCTTTTAAGGAAGATTTTAGAAATTCCTTTATGGATTTATCGAAAAGTTTTTCTAAAACTTTTACTTCTTTATCTTTTTCCAGGTATTTGTTTAGTGCTTCCTTGAAAGGTATTTCTTTTTCTTTGGCATCCCTCATTTTATACTTTTGCATATCTTCGTTTGATTTTATGTATTTATCGTACATTTTTCTTTCTTCTATGTTATTTACTCTTTTCATTTCTAATATTGCATTCTTTTTTTCTTCCTTTAGTTTATTTATTTTAGAAATTTCTAAATTATACTCACTAGCTTTTTTTGATAAGTCAAGTTTTTGTAAATCTCTTATTTTCCTTTTTACATCAAGAAGTTTTTGTAGTCTAAAACTAAACTTCTTCATAACTAAAAATCTCGGAGGTTATTCTAAATCTTTTAATACGTTTTCCAGTTTTCTTAAAATTTCTTCTAATCTTTTCCTTTTAAAGTAAAAAGATTTTTTATTTACTATTAGTCTGGATGTTGATTCCAGTATTTCGTCAATGATGGTAAGGTTGTTTTCTTTTAAAGTTGATCCTGTTGATGTTATGTCAACTATGAGATCACTAAGTCCTACTAATGGTCCTAGTTCAACAGATCCGTATAGTTCTATTATTTTAGCTTCTATCTCCTTTGATCTAAAGTAAGATTTTGTTATGTTTGGTAGTTTTGTAGCTACTTTAAGGACTGTTGATGTTGAATTGAGGGTACTCCCTTCTTTCCCTGCTACAACAACTTTACAGTAACCAAATTTCAAATCAAGCAAAGAGAATACATCTGGGTTAATTTCAACTAATAAATCGTAACCTACAACTCCAATATCAGCTACTCCTTCTAAAACATAGGTTATTACATCTTTTGCCCTTACAAGTAGAAAATCTATCTTAGAACTTTCATCAGATACTATAAGCTTCCTTGAATTTTCTAGTAATCTCTCTTTAAGTAGCCCAGATTTTAAAAATAGTTCTACTGTATCATCAAATAACCTACCTTTGGGTACCGCTAAAACTATTCTTTCCATGACTTTAAATTATGAATAATTCCTACGGTTGAAATTAAATTTCGATGAAATTAAATTTCAGTGAAATTAAATTTCAAAATCAAATTTTACTGTTTAACTTAGGAAGTTTAACTTAGAAAAATTTTAAATTTATGGGGACAAGTGTGGGAATCTTTTTGTTGTGAATGTACCTTTATTTGTAAAGGAAGTAAGTTTTTAGTTATCATATTTTGAGACTATGAATTTTAAGATTGTAGGAGTATTTTGTATTGTTTTGTTTTTTAGTGTTAGGGTTTATGGGGAAAGTGTTATGGGGTTAGATGTAGAGGAGTTTTATCTTGATAATGGTTTAAAGGTTTTATTGGTTAATAGGGGTGTTTTGCCTGTAGTTTCTATTCAGTTGTGGTATAAGGTAGGAGCTATTGATGAAGTTGATGGTAAGTCTGGTATTGCACATTTTTTGGAGCATATGGCTTTTAAAGGAACTAAGAGTTTAAAACCTGGTGAATTCTCTAAAATAGTTAGGTCTTTGGGTGGAAATGATAATGCTGCTACTTCTTGGGATTACACTTTTTATTACGTTAATGTGCCTTCAGAACATACCGTTAAAATTTTGGTCATGCTTAAGGAAATGATGTTTGATGTAATTTTTGACAACAATGAATTTGAAATGGAGAGAAAAGTTATATTGGAAGAGAGGAGAATGAGATACGAAGATGATCCTTTTGGACAATTTTTTGAGGATTTTCTTTCAAATTCCTTTAAGCAAATAAATTATCGTCGCCCAATTATAGGGTGGGAAAAGGATATAAGGAATCTTTCGCTAGACGATTTAAAAAATTTTTATAATACCTATTACTCCCCTAAAAATGCTACGCTGGTTTTAGTGGGTAATATTGACAAAGAAAAGATTTCTAAGGAAATAAGAAATATTTTTTCAGAATCTTCTAAAAATCTTTATCAAAGAGAAGAGGTTGTTAAGGATATTTCTGAGTTTAATACTGGGAAAGTTGAATTTAGGACAGTAAGAAAGGATGCTAAATCTAAAGCTGTTATAGTTGGATTTAGAACACCTTCCTATAGAATTTCAAAAAGAGATACCGTCTCTTTAGAAATTTTGGATTACATTCTTACAGATGGTAGAGGATCTAGAATGTTTAAGGATCTAGTTGTTGAAAAAAAAGTTGCTTCTTCTGTAAGTGGGGGTGTTATGATTGGTAAATATCCTTTTTTAACTTACTTTTTTGCTATTGCAAATCCAGATGTTAGTTTGGATAACTTGAAATCTGAGATGATAAACTCAATTTATTCTGTTTTGAGACAAAAAATTACTCAAGATGAAATAAGTATAGTGAAAAGGAAAATAAAGGCTGAAAAAGTTTACGAGTTCCAAAAGAATAGTGGAATTGCTTGGTTTTTGGGTTGGAGTGAAGTTGTTTTAGGGAGTTATAAGGAAATGGATAATTTTATGAAATTGGTAGATGAAATTAATGAAAACGATGTTATGGAAGTTTTCAATAAGTATTTTTCCGAAAGTAATATGATTGTTGGAATTCTTGAAAACTGATATGGAGGAAGTTTTTTACCATAAGCCTGTACTTGTTAGAGAGGTTATAGATAACCTTATTATTAAAACTCAGGGGGTTTACATAGATTGCACTTGTGGGGAAGGTGGGCATTCCTATGAGATTGCAAAATCTATAAAAGATAGAGGTATTTTGATTTGTGTTGATAAAGATAATGATATTATAGCTAGAGCTAAAGTTAGGTTAAAAGATTTTAATAACGTTTATTTTGTTAACGAAGGGTTTGAGAATATTGATAAGATTTCTATTGAAGTTGGAGTTGATAGGTTTGATGGTGTACTGCTTGACCTTGGGGTATCTATGTACCATTATCAAAACAAAAGGAAAGGATTTAGCTTTGATTCTGAGTTTCCTTTAACGATGACTTACGCTAAAGCTGATAAAGTCAAATTTACAGCTTACAAGGTAGTTAATACTTTTACTAAGAAAGAGCTTAAGAATATAATATTCGATTACGGTGAAGAACCTTTGGCTTGGAAAATTGCAAATGCCATAGTTGAGTACAGAAAGAAAAAAAGAATAGAAACACCGAAA
>CALFVP010000077.1 GCA_937928175.1 uncultured bacterium
ATGGGATAACGCTAAGGATATGTTACTGTCAATTGCTGTGGTGTACGATATAAAAAAAGATGAAATGCTAATATTCAATGAAGCAAACGTTAAATCTTTGATAGATTTATTGTTTTCTTCTGATATAGTTATAGGGTATAATACCAGAAATTTTGATTATAAAGTGCTTTCTAGATACGATAGTAGGTTTGAAGTATCTGACAATGTTAAAACTTTCGATATCCTAAATGATCTTATAAAAAAGCATGTGGGGGATCTTAGGATTTCTTTAGATAACCTTGTAAGGAATAACCTTAATGGTAGAGGTAAAAGTATTTCAAGCCATGAGATGCCTAGACTGTTTAAGGAAGGAAACATAGAAGCTGTTATAAAACATTGCAAAGAAGATGTTTTGTTCACTTATATGATAATGAAAAAAATTCTCGATGATAAGTTTATAAAGTTTGAGAAAGATGGTAAAATTTTCTTTATAGAGTTTTCTGAAGTTTTATTTAGGTTTAAGCTGTGATTTATTCTATATAGAAGGATAGGTCGACTATTTTGTAGTTCATTGTTATTTTGCTTGTTGATACGTAATCTATTTTTGCATCTGCTTTTACAAGCTCTTTTATTTTTTCTATGTCTATGTTACCTGATGCTTCTACTATTATTTCTTGGTTTTTAGATTTTATGTATTCTGCTGATGATTTTATTTGATCTACTGACATGTTATCTAGCATTATTATATCTGCTCCTGCTTCTACTGCTAGGTTTACTTGTTCTATTGTTTTACATTCTACTTCTACTTTATGCATTGGAGAGAATTCTTTTGCCATTTTTACTATTTTTTTTATATCTCCCTTAAATACTGCAATATGGTTATCTTTTATCATTATCATGTCGTATAATCCAAATCTGTGGTTTACACCACCTCCTACTCTTACAGCATACTTTTGGAAAAACCTTAATCCTGGAATTGTTTTTCTGGTATCCAGAATTCCAAATTTACCTTCACTTGCTTCTACAAATTCTTTTGTAGTTGTTGATATTGATATAAGTATTGTTAATATGTTAAGTAATGTCCTTTCTAAGGAAAGGAGCATTTTAGCACTTCCTTCTAGAGAAAATATTTTTGTACCTTCGCTGAAAGTTTCACCATCCTTTAGTGAACAGCTTTTTATTCCGTACTCTTTCTCTAAGACTATTGAGAATATTTCTCCTGAAAACACTCCTTTACTGTTAGCAATTATATAAGCTTGTTCTTTTCTGTTTGGTATTATGTTTGATATAATGTCATTATTGTTTGTATCTTCGAATAGTGTATTTTCGAATAGTTTTTTACTTGCGTTGTATAGGTTTATATCGTAATATATCATAGGCAGAATATGATGGTATTATTTTTTTGCTTTACCTTGTGAGGCTACTGCTTCCATTGCTTTTTTGACTTCTTCTGGATCACCTAGGTAGTACCTGTTTATTGGTTTTAAATCTTGGTCTAGTTCGTAAACTAATGGAATACCTGTTGGTATATTAAGTTCTACTATATCTTGGTCTGAAATGTTGTCGAGGTATTTTACCAATGCTCTTAAGCTGTTTCCATGTGCTGCTATGATTACTCTTTTACCTTCTTTTATTGTTGGTGCTATTACCTCGTGCCAGTAGGGTAGTACTCTAGCTATGGTATCTTTTAAACTTTCGCTTAAGGGGATTTCTTCAGGTTTTAGCTCTTTATACCTTGGGTCATTTCCAGGGTATCTTGGATCAGATTTTTCAAGAGGTGGTGGTGGAATATCGTAGCTTCTTCTCCATATTTTTACTTGTTCTTCTCCGTACTTTTCTGCCATTTCTGATTTGTTTAATCCTTGAAGAGCTCCGTAGTGCCTTTCATTTAATCTCCAGTGTTTGTACTCTGGTATCCAAAGAAGATCCATTTCTTCTAAAATTATGTGTAGTGTATTTATTGCTCTTTTTAAAACAGAGGTAAAAGCTACATCAAACACGTATCCATTTTCTTTTAAGGTTTTACCTGCTTTTCTTGCTTCTTCTATTCCTTTTTCTGAGAGATCAACATCGGTCCAGCCTGTGAACTTGTTTTCTTTGTTCCATGTACTTTCTCCATGCCTGACTAAAACTAGTTTGTACATATCTCCCCCCTTGATGTAAAATTGTAAATGAAACGTTATTTATATTGAAAGTTTAATTTTAAAATTTTACTATATTGTAAAGTACTAAAGGAGAGGGTATGGGTAAACTTTTTTCTAGTCTTCCGAATAGTTTTCTTAGATCTGTTTTGGAAGGAGAGAATGAAGAAGTGGTAGAAAATCTTTTAGAAAATAAGAGAGCTTTTGAGATGGAGCAAGATAAAGATAAAAAAGTTGTTTATAAAGAAAGGTTTACCAGTGCTTTTTGGAATTTGTACAATGACATTTTGTTAAAGATAAGCACGCAATGGTTTGAAAAAACTCCTCTTCCTAAGAGGCTTTTTGTTAGGTTTGGATTACTTGACCTTAAGTATCTTAGCGTTGAAGATCAAGAAATGATAAAAAGTTTACCTATTAAAAGGAAACCTAGTGATGATGATGTATATAACTCTGTTTATTACATTGATGAGTGGATTGAAGAGATTGGTAAAGGTAAAATTGAGCCTAGTGCTACCGACGAAGTTCCTAGAAAGAAAAAGAAATTGGGAAATATTAATGTTGTAGAAAAAGAAAAGTATGAAAGAAAGAGAGGGTTACTTGAAGCGGAGTTGGCAGGACTCAGAGAATTGTTTAGAAAAAGGCAACTTCTTGAGGAAACTGTTCTTAACAGTGTAAAAAGAATTTATGAGTTTTCTAGGACTTTTGATGAAGTTTCTGAAGATAATTTTTCGGTTTCTTACTCTTCTTCGGAAGAAGAAATATTACAATCTATTCAGGATAATTTAAGAGATATATCTAGGGTAAACAAAGAGATTCTTACCATTCAACAAAAAGTTGAAAAACTTTTAGATGATTTAAGGAAAATCGAAGCTACTATTCCAGATAATGATCTGGAAGAGGAATACGATGTTGATGTTTCAACTATAAAAACTGAAATAAGTACCATAAGACAGATGGTTAAGATGTGTGTAGGTAGACAGGGTAATCATTTTCCTGTTTTGGTTTCATCGATGCTTCCGAGATCTCACCTTAAACCTAATTTTAGAGAGAACGTTGTTGAATACATAAAGCAGATTTGGAAGCTTGATCCACAGATTTTTGATAGAAAAACTAGATCCTCTGTTCTTAAGATAGTTCCGTATTTTATACTTACTATAGGGTATGGTAATTATGGTATTTGTTGGGAACCTTACAATAAGTTTAATAAGATTTCGAGTAAAGGTAGGTTAGCAGTACCTATTTTTTCAAGGAATCCTAGAGAAATGGTAGTACTAGCTTTTGGAGATTTTAGATGGAATATGGCTAAGGAAGTTGCAGGGTACCATTGGATGGAAGAAGGTTTGACAGGAGATTATTACCAGTACCATGATTCTATAAAGTGGAAAGGAGACCTTAGATCTAAATTTGTTTACGATTATTACTTATGGATAACTAAAGAAGCTGAAGGGATACAGAAACTAGAAAAAGAAATTAGAAGAATATTCTGGTTTAAGGTTCCGTTTCCTGATGAATTGAAATCTGAGTTGAGTAAAAAAGGTTATTACTACCAAGATTTATTCAAAAAAGAAGAAGCAAAAAAACTATCAGATATGTAATACTGCTGTTCCTATCCTTTTTGAAATTTCTAGATAATCTTCCTCTATTATTCTCTTTACTTCTATAGGTGTTAGTGCTACTTTTATTTTGTCAGTGAGTTTTTTTAGTTCTGCTAGATGGGTGTTAATTATAATATTTTTTACGAATGGAACTGATTCTTGGGGCATACTGAAGTTAGTTAATCCCATTGCAAGAAGTAACCTTGTGAATTTTGGGTCTCCTGCTATCTCTCCACAGAGAGAAACAAATTTACCTATGCTGTTTGCTGCACGTATACAATGGTATACAAGTTTTAATACCGAAGGATTAAGAGGTTCGTAGTATTCTGCAAGTGTTTCGTTATTTCTATCAACTGCTAGTACGTACTGGGTTAAATCATTTGTACCTATACTTATAAAATCTACTTCTTTTAAAAATTCCCTTATCATTATTGCTACAGAAGGTATTTCTACCATTATGCCTATTGGTATATTTTTGTTAACTTTAAAATTATTTTCTTCTAGTTGTTCTACTGCTTTGTTAAAGTATTCTTTTATTTTTCTTATTTCAGTTAAAGATGATACCATTGGTACTAAGATTCTGATATTTCCGTAAACGTTACTTCTTATTATTGCTCTTAATTGTTTTAATAGTTCTTCTTTTTTTTCAAAGAGTATTCTTATGGATCTCCAGCCTAATGCAGGTTTTGATTCTTTATAATCCTTTTCTAGTACTTTGTCACCACCTATGTCAAGCAATCTTATTGTTACTTGCTTACCGATAAACTTTTCAGCAATGGATGTGTATATTTCAACTTGTTCATCTTCTGATAAGAATCTTCCTTTATTTAGAAAAGCTAACTCCGTCCTAAATAATCCAACACCATCGTAATACCTTGAATTTTCTATGCTTATTTCGAAAGGATCTGAAATGTTTAACATTATACTACAAATTTTACCATCGATGGTTTTTGTTGGTTTTTCCAGTATTTCTAATAATTGTTCTCTATATCTTTCGAATTTGGTTTTTTCTGTTTGGAATAATCTAAGGGTATTTTTGTCTGGGTTTACTATAACTATGCCTTCGTTAGCGTTTAGAAGGATTATGTCATTTTCTTTAGTGTTTTTTACGAGGTCTTTTACTGCGAATACTGCAGGTATTCCATGTTGGTGTGCTATTATTGAAGCATGTGAAGCACTTCCCCCTTTTTCTAAGACAATTCCTTTAATGTTTTTTGTTTGAAGTATTTCTAAAAGTTGTGTTGGATCTATTTCTATTCCTACTAGTATATAATCGTTTGTTTCTTCTATTTGGTTTTCTTCTTTTTCTTTTTTACCACTTTTTATTTCTTCTATATTGTTTATGAGTCTGTAGAATATAGAAGTTATATCGTATGCTCTTTCTTGAGAGAATATTGGTGATGATTTAAGTGAATTTTCTATAAAGGTTAAAAATTTTAGTACTGAGGATTTTGCACTTATTTTTTCGTTTGTTATGGTATTTAATATTCTTGTAATTACTAAGTTGTCTTTTATTACGTTTGTAAAAAGTGTTTTTAGCTCAAGGGAGTATTTAACGTTTTTTGGATATATTTTTTCAATATCTTCTATCGTTTTTTCTATTGCTTCTTGGAATATTTGTATTTCTTTTTTTACTTCTTCTGGTTGTATCTTTTCTATTTGGAACTTTACTAATATCGGTTCTAGTATGTACGCTTTTCCTATGGTTATTCCTTTTGATATTGAGATTCCTTTGAGTTCTACCATACGTTAAATAATAAATAACATTTTATCATTTTTTCTATTTCTTAGCTAGTTTTAGGTTGTTGGAAGATAAGTCGTAAAAGAATATTATTGGTTTTTGGTTTACGACTACTATTGATGAGTATCCACCAGCTCTATCACTTATTACTGTTTGTATTTCCCATTTTTTCCCATTGAATAACGCGTATCTTAGTTCTTTTTTTGATTCTACGTAGTAGGATACATGTACGTTGTTGTCATCATCTATAAACATTGATGTGAATCTTCCTGGATCATCTTTTTTATCTACTATTGTTTTAGTCCATTTATTACCTGTTTTTACTGCGTACTTTAGTGCTTTTTGTGTAGAATCGTAGTAAACTATGTGTATGTTTCCGTAACTATCTATCTTCATTGTATTGTAGTAACCAACTTTACCATCAGAATCAACTACTTCAAACTTCCATCCTGCATCGGTTTCGTTTATTCCTTTGTAACAGTACTTTAGGTCACCGTTTGCATTGTCTAGGTAAGAGATATGTATTACGTTGTTATGTATTCCTATACAGGTATCGCTGCCTACATTTTCGTAGCTATCTGGTACTGAAATTTCCCACCTCTTCATATTTAAATTGTAAGTTATATACCTTAAACTACCAATACTATAGTTATAGTACGATATGTGTGGTATACCTCTGTCATCAACGACTATACTCGTGTATCTTCCTGCTTTGTCTTGTTGGTCTAGCGTTGTTATTTTCCAGTTTTCATCTTCTTTTAGTGCATACCTCAAATCTTCGTCATCCCATTTTGGGTTTATGAATGTGTAGGATATGTGTATTCTATTGAATTTATCAACGAATATTGATGGGTATTTCCCAGAGTCAATTTCTTTATCAACTAATTCTATTTCCCATTTGTTTTGGTTTAGTTTAGCAAAGTATAAGTTACGTTTGTTTATATTATAGTAAGCTAAGTAAATTCTTTTTTCTTTATCTACGAATGAGGATATGTTAAATCCTGCCCCAGGTGTTGGATCTACTATTTCTTCATGCCAGTTATCTATGTATATTGAAATGTTAGTTTTAAATTCGTTTTGTAGTTTGTCAGCAACGTAGATTGTTATTTGTTTTTTGCCGTTTCCAAACTTTGTAGAATCAAGTAAGAATGTTATTGTCTTTTGTTTTTGTCTATAGTTTATTTTTTCTTCTTCTACTGAGAAATAAAATTCTTTAATTCCAGATTCGTCCTCAACCTGCAAGTTAAATTGTAATGTACCTCTTACTATCATGTCGTTAGTCAAATTTTCTATTACTACAGATGGGGGAGTTTTATCAATTTTTATCCACTTTGATGTTTCATAGATTTCTCCTTTTATATCTTCTGCTCTTACTGTCAAAATGTATACTCCTGTGGGTAATTGTTTTGTGTTTAGGTTTAAGGTTAATCCTGGTTCTTTTAGGGTTTCGGATAACAGTTTGTTATCTTGTGGGTCAGTAATTTCTATTGATACTTTTTTTAGGTATTCTAACGCTTTTGACTTAAATTCATCAAAGAATTCAATTCTGTACGATGCTTTTATTTCATCTTTAAAATACCCTGTTTCGTTTTCATTGAGTATTTCTAAGTTGATTGATGATATGTATTTACTTTCTTTTATTTCTTCTATTTTTGGTATTATTACCTGAGGTTTTATTTCTTCGTATTTTTTTATTTTAGCGTAAACTGGCTTGACTTCTAGAGTTTTTTTAGATTTTGGTTGTATTTGCTTTTTTAGTGTAAAGTAAATTTTTTCTCTTTTTACTTCTTGTCCATTTTTTTCTATTACACATTCAAGTACATTGGTGTTTTCTGTTATTGTTGTATCGAAAGTTATTCTTTCCTTGACTGTTGATGTAAACAAAAGAGATTGGTTTATAAAAACTTTTACGTTCCCTTCTTTACTACCTAGTAGTAGTATTGATATTTTTTGGTTTTCGTTTGTGATAATTTCATTATTTTTTGGTGAATCAAAGATTATAGTATACTCTTCCTGGACTTGTTTACACCCGAAAATTGATAAAACTAGTACTAAAAAGATTATTCTTACCATATTATAACTCCCCTTGTTTATATGGTAAATATTGAATGTGGTTGATTTCAATAAAGTAGGATTTAGGTTTTATGGTACTTAAGTTTTTGTTATTGTGAAGTTGAAAAATTCTTTAGTTAGTTTATAAAATTTAACTGAGTGCGGGAATAGCTCAGTTGGTAGAGCATCGGCCTTCCAAGCCGAGGGTCGCGGGTTCGAGTCCCGTTTCCCGCTCATGCTTTTTTATTTTCTTCCGAGTATTCTATTGTGAGAGGTTT
>CALFVP010000078.1 GCA_937928175.1 uncultured bacterium
AACCAGGGGAAAGTGTTTTAGAAGGAGCAGTTAGAGAACTTGAAGAAGAAACAGGATACAAAGCTAGGAAGGTAAAGAAAGTGTACGAATATTATCCAGCAGTAGGGTATAGCTCAGAAAAGATACATATTGTTTTTGCAAAAGAATTGGAGTTAACTTCTAAAAACCTTGATGAGGATGAATTTACCGATGTTTACGTGTTTAGTTACGATGAGGTATTTAAAATGATAGTAGAGAATAAGGTAAAAGATGCCAAAACAATATTAGCTTTTCTTCTAATGGATAAGTTTGGAGGTTATCATGAGATTTGAGATAGTTAATCCTTTTATTGATGCTATTGTTAAAACTTTTTCTAAAATTGGTTTAGAGATATATAAAGATAAGGTAAGTCTCAAAACAGGTAAGAAAATAGAGAAAAAAATATCTTTTTTTTTCAAGATAAAAGGGGATTTCAGAGGTAATGTAGTGTATGAGTTTGATGAAGAATTGGCATATGAAACGATAAAAAAGGTTTACAATATAGATGAGATTCCTACAGATAAGGAACTTTTATTGTCAGGAATTGCTGAGTTTGGTAATTTGGTAAATTCAAAACTTGTTGAAATTGCTTACGAAAGAGGGCTTGACTATTCTATATCTCATCCTTACTTCTACAGGTATAAGGGTAAAGTTATTTCTTATTCTTCTCCTTGCGTTGAGGTACTTTTTTTGAGTAAGTATGGTGAAGTTTTGTTAAGTGTTGTTTTTGATAAGGTAGTTATGGAGTAACTTTTACAATACCTAATTTCCGAAAATTTTTGTATGCTTGTAAGAATTTTTTTTATTTTGGTAATATTTTTTGCTAATTTTCCCATAAACTACGCTCAAGATATTTCTACTGCTATTGATTATATTGCAAAGAAAGATTATTCTAATGCCATAAATCTCCTTTTGAGACTACCCAGATCCCAAGAGAATAGTAGAACTATAGATTACTATCTTTGTGAATCGTATTTCCTTCTAAAAGATTTTGATAACGCATTTAGATTTGGTGAAAAAGTTTTGAATAAGAAAGATGATTTTTTTTATAAAAAATCGCTTTATAACGTTATTTACTCTTCGTATATGATGAATTATTTTGAAAAGTCTTACAATTATGGTATTGAGTATTTGAAAAATGTAGGTGATTCACAAGGAGTTGAGAGCCTTGTTCTTACCATAGTTGTAAATTCTCTTCAATCAATTGGGAAAACTGATGAAGCTAGAGAAGTTCTAGAAAAGTACAAAGAGAAGTATCCAAGTTTGTATCTTTCGTTTTCAAAGAGTTTAGATAAGTTTAAAACTGGTGAGTATAAGAAAAGTTTTTATACTTCTGAGAATGAAATTTTCAAAGTTTATTCTGAAATAATAAGTGATATAATGGATTCTTTGGAAAAGATTTCCAGTAAGAAAAGTATTGAAATAGAAAAAATTAAGGATATATTTGAACTATTGGAGTTAAAGGAAGAATTATTGAAAGTAAAAAAGTACCGTTTAATGTTAGGAGAGTAAAGTTCTTTCGATTTTTTCGATTATTTCAAGGATTTTATCTTTATTTATTCTGTTATGGTTGGTTATTAGTTTCTTTTTGTTTCTTGTTATACTAATACATTCTGCTATGAATTTTTCTTCTTCGTTAGATATGATGTTTTCTTCTTTTAGTATTTCAACGAATTTGAATACACTTACAGGGATGTTTAGTTTTTTCGAAACGATGTAATCGGTTAAATGTTTTATAAATACCGTAAACATGTAAACTGCGTAGTAAGAGTATTCGGTTTTTATTAGTTTCTTTATTATTGATATTTCGTATTTTAGTGTTGATACTATTGCTAAAAACATAGTTATGATTTTATTTAGTTTGGTGTATTTTGTTCAAATTTTCTTGACAAAGTGATGTTATTTGTATATTATTCTTATTGTAAAGGGTAGGGGTTATGATAAGTAGGTATCTTTTTTCGTTGGGTACTATAGAGGGGTTTAATAAATCTTTAAGACATTTTTATAAAACTAGTGGGGTTATGAATGCTATTAGGTCTGGTCAGAATCCTGCAGATATAATAAATAACTACCTTGATAGTGGTGATATTGAACCTATTCAGATAATTCCTATATCTTACGCTTTGTTTGTTCAGAAGTTTAAGTATAGTTATAGATCTCATAATCTTTCGAGGGATGTTGACAGTTTTGATGGTATAGTTAATACCGTTTCTACATGGGATAAGGTAGACATAGTTGTTATTTACCATAATCCTACTATTGGATGTATGGCTATAAACCCTAAGATTAAGAGGCATTTTAGTAAAGTTGGTTTTTTGGTTAAAAACTGTTTGGTTGTGGTGTATTCAAAGTATTTAGGTAGTGATGAATCAGAATCAAAAGAAGTAGAGAAAACTTCTATAGATTTACTTATAACTCTTTTGGAAGGTAAAGAGATAGGAGAAAATGATAGTATTTTAAGGAGTAAAGGAAAAGTTTTTTACACTTCTTCTGAAAAAGAAGAGGAGGTTACAGATGAATCTTTCCAGGTAACCCCTAGGTATGGAGTTGAGGTTACGAATGAACTTTTTCATAACGGTAACGTTGAAGCTTGGAAGAACATAATAGAATCCTACAATGTGAAATATCCGCACCTTAAGGTTATGGTATTTCACGATGGTGAGCAAATTAACGATCTTAATGCTTTGTTCAAGTGGGGTAAGGTTAAGCACGGTGATACTATTTTCTTCTGTGTTGCAGGCAGAGGAATAAAGGATGTCAGTAAACTAAGAAAATACCTTTTTGAAGGAGCTAGTAATAGATTCCATACTTTTCTTAAAAAGGACGTTAACAAACCTTTAGAATTATTCTGAGGGGTAATTTTATGAAAAATGAGGATATTATAAGAGAACTAAAAGAACAATTGGAAAAGAAAGATAAAATTATAAATGACCTTGAAAGGATAATTAAAGCTTATGAGGCAGTTTCAGAAATAAGCAGGAATGAACTTTTAGATGCCTATAAAACTATAGATGCTCAAGAAAAAGTACAACTTTTAACACAATCTGAGTTAAGAGAGAGAGATGAAATTATAGAAGCAGAAGAGAAAATAATGGAAATGAGCGCTGAAGAACTTAAACAAGCCAAAAGAGAAATTATAGCTAGAGAAATAGTAGAAGAACTTGCCAGAAAAGAGTTACTTGATAGAGATAATATGATTAAAGCTATGGAAATAGTTTCTGAAATGATGGTTAAGGATATAAAAGAAAGGGATAAGATAATACAAGCTTTTGAAATAGCTGAAGAAATGGCAAGAGAAGAAATTATGGAACTTAAAAAAGAGTCAGAAGTAAAAGAGAGTGTTATAGATCTTGCAGAAAAAGAAAGAAAAGAAGCAAACGAAATAATTAAAGCTTATGAAAATTTAGAAGAATATGCTAGGATTGAAAAAGAAGAACTAATTAAAACTTCTATTTTCCTTTTAGATGTGTTTATTAAGTCTTTAATAGAGTTAGGGTATATTAATAAATCTGATGAAAGTAAGGTTAAAGAGATTGCTGTGAATCTTGCTAAGGAAAAATGGTATGTTACTTTACCTAAAGTGGGGAATATTGATCTTCCTACTGCCTTAAGGATAATAGAAGCTCATGAAATGGTAGAAGAGCTTATGAGGAAAGAAAAAATAGAAATGGATAACGTTGTTAAGGCTTACGAAATACTTGATGAAGTTAAAAGAAAGCAGTTTATAGAGCTTTATAGTATACTTTCTGCTTACGAGAATTTGCAAAACTACATTTCTAAGAATAGAGAATTTTTCGATAAGGTTATCAAAGCTTACGATAGTGTCCAAGAACTCGAAAGAGAAGAGAAGATTAATATGGATAAGATAATAAAAGCACATGAGATAGTTGAGGAGCTTGCTAGGCAGGAACTCATAGAAAAAGATAAGCTTAATAAAGCTTATGAGGTGGTAGAAGAACTTTCAAGGCAAGAAGCTATTGACAGAGATAAGATAATAAAAGCGCATGAGATAATTGAGGAACTTGCTAGAAGAGAATTGATACAACTTAGGGAAATTGCCAGAGCGCAGGAGATAGTTGAGGAGATGGCTAGACAGGAACTAAAAGAAAGAGATAAAATTTTAGATGCTTACGAAAAACTTACTGAATACACTGCAGAAGAAATGAAAAGAATGAAAGAAAAGGGAAAATGATTTAATGTTTGTACTTTTCGTAAATTTCATTAAACTTATCGCTTAACTCTTTAAACGCTTTTAATAAATCGGGATCGAAGTGTTGGGGTTTTGTTCTACCGTTACCTTCTGTTATTATTTTTAAAGCTCTTTCGTGTTCAAATTCTGGTTTGTACGTTCTTGGTGATCTTAACGCATCGTATACATCTGCTATTGCTGTAATTCTTGCACTAATTGGTATTTTGTCTTTTTCTAGTCCGTATGGATAACCACTTCCATCCCATTTTTCGTGATGTGATAAAGCTATATCTCTTGCCATCCTTAGTTTTTCGTGATCTCCTAAAATTATGGCTCCTGCTATTGTATGTTCTTTCATTATTTCATATTCTTCCGGGGTTAATATGCCAGGTTTTCTTAATATTTCTCTAGGTATTTTTAGCTTGCCTATGTCATGCATCTGTGATGCGTAATATATTGAGTTACAAAACTCTTCATTGAATCCTATGTATTTTGAGAGTAGTTTTGAATATTCTCCAATTCTGTATATATGTAGTCCTGTTTCTTCATCCATTTCCTCTGCTGCTCTAGCTAGTGATTGCATTGTGTATATGAATGCGTTGTCTATTTCCCTAATTTCTTCGTAGATAACTTTCATAAGTAAGTAGTTTGTAAGTAATGATTTCATAAAATCTATATCCCATAAAGATATTTTTGAATGAAAATTTATTCCTATGAGTACTGTATCTTCGTATGAAATAGCTAGAAAATTGTATATAGAGTTTACTATATTTAATATTTCTTTTGCAAAGAGCTTAGAAAATTCTACAGGAGAAAGTCCTTCTGTTGTAAAGTCTGAGAATATAGTTTTGTTTTTACCAAATTTTTGTCTTGAAAAAAAGTTTATTGGTATGTTTGCTACACCTAGTAGTATTATCTGTTTTTCAGAAATTGAGGCAAATAT
>CALFVP010000079.1 GCA_937928175.1 uncultured bacterium
TTGCTTTAATTTCATCTGGTATCCCAACACCATTATCCTTAATTTGAACAACCACAAAATCGTTATCAACCTTACTAGTAAAATAGGTTTTTATTTCTATAACACCTTCTTTATTACCTATAGCATCCATAGAATTTTTAATAAGATTTATCAAAGCCTGTTTCATTAGATTTCTATCACACAAAACCATAGGAACAGACTCATCCAATATAACCTCAACCTTTATACGTTTTTCTCTAAACTCTGGAAGGAAAAAATCCAATACTTCTCTAACTATTTCATTTATATTCTCGTACTTTTCTGAAATCTTATACGGTTTTAAAGAAAACATAAAATTATTGACAATACCGTTTAGTCTCTCTATTTCTGAGAGTATTATATCAACTTCTTTAAGAATATCCAATTTATCAAAAGAATCCTTTTCCAAGATTTTTCTCAAGATTTTTGCATGCAAGTACATTGCAGAAAGGGGATTTTTTATTTCGTGAGCAACACCAGAAACAAGATTAGACAGCGAAATAAAGGAATCTTCTTGCATCTTATCCAAAACGTTAAGTCTTTCTTCGGTTTTATCCGTAACAGTAAAACAAAAATTGTCAAAATCCTTAGAAAAGCACTCTACACCAAAAATCCTATCAACCAACGTTTTACTACTAATACCTTCTTTTGAAGAAACTTCAATATCTTCCTTATAAAAGCTAATTTTATTAGCTATCATAAGACCCAAAATTCTATCAAAATGTCTCTTAAAATCTTCACTTAAAACCCAATTACCATCCATTTCAAAAATCAAACCAAATTTAACGCAAAACGAATTAAAGAAAATAACCCTACAAGAAGAATCAACTACAAGAATAGCTCTTCTAATACCAAAATCAATGATTAAAGAAAAAATCTTTCTTTCTTTAAAAATTTCTTCAAGTAGTGAAGAAATAGAACTTCTTGGTATTTTTTCTATTTTTTCAATAGCATGTTTTATTATTTGAGAAAGGTAATCATCCACCATTAAACGTATTCCGATATAGAAATGGATTTTATCTCAAAATCTTCTTCATCACCTCTTATGTTAAGTGAAACTATATCACCTACTTCTTTTTCTATTATTTTTACTCCCAAAGGTGATCTATAAGAAATAATGTTTTTTGACAAATCAGCATCTTTATCACCGAGTATATGGTAAACAAACTCATCACCAGTTTTTTTAGACTTAAGTAAAACCTTTGTTCCCACATCAACGTAATTTTTAGAGATAGAATCTGGATTTATAATTTTATATTCAGATAACTCTTTAGCCATTTGTTCAACGAGTGCCTTAAGTTCTTCCTCTTTTTCAATCAACTCCGGTGTAGGAGAAGATGCAATTGCTTTAGAAATCTTAGGTAACTCATCGTTAAGTATTCTATTGTACTCGTTTCTTATTTTTTCATAAGTAGACTTTGTAATCATAGAAGCACTTCTCTTATCTCTGGTATCCTCCATGTCCTTAAGATCAGGGTATTTGTAGTAAAGTTTTTGTCTAAGCAATGAAATCTCTTTAACACCAAGAAGATCAAATTCTTGTATACAAGATAGCAATATAAACGAAGTATTTTTACCAGAATCAACAACAACCTTTTCTATCTCTTGATAATTATCAAAAATTTCTTTGGCAAGAGAATATATTCTTTTAGAAATACCTTTTTCACCTCTTTCCTCAAAACTATACTGTATTGAATAAAGAATGTTAGAAACCATAAGAAGAATGTTAACTTTCTGGATTCCTACATACCTAAAAACATCCTCATACTCTTTCTGAAAAACCATTTTAGCAAGCCACATAAACTTTAAATAAGACTTAAATCTATTGCCCCTAACATTATTGACAGAATCAATTATACTTGTAACTATACTTTTTACAGCATCTATTTTATCATAACTAATAAGTTCGTAAAGGATATAATTATTCAATCTCACAGCATCAGTAGAAAATAGTACCTTAATGAATATATTACTCCAATTCTCAAAAAGTTCCTTTACAATGTTAAGGAAATACTTCCTAACATCAGCAAATTCAACTTTAGTAACAAAATCAACAATTTCATCTTCAGTCATATCTCTTATAACACCTAAAACTTTTTCTCTAACACCCTGCTTTAAATCTCCATGTTTTAACATTAAAATTATTCCTGCTTCAACAACTTCGAATTTATTATTCGAAGTCTCAACAGTATCGTTAAGAAACTCAACAATTGGACCTGCCTGGGGAACATCGAGAGTATCAACCTGAGTAAGAAAGTTATAAACAAACTTCACTTTTTCATCAAACGTTTTAGCAATATTTATCTTTTCTCTTATACTTTCTTCTAACTTTCTTTCACCAAGGTAGATGTAAGTATTCTTACTTTCAGGTGAAACCGTTACGTTTACTTTATCCAAATTAGATCTAACTTTAGCCCAAAAGTTATCAACCTCTTTTTCATTCATAAGCGTTTTAAGAACATCTTTTATTTCTTTAACTGTAGCCTTATTACCCAACGAAACAAGAACCATTTTAATAACTTCCGGAGAATAATTTTCTATAAGTTTAACAAGCTCTTCCTTCTTATATTCCTTCCAAACTCTTATATCGTCTAAAGATAAAACATCAAGAGAATAAAAAGCAATACTGTTAGACATTCTATGCTGTTTTTTGCTTGTAAAATCTATAACAATCCAATCATCTTGGACATCTGAAATAACCCCTACTCCAAAACTCTTGTGGTAAACGTAAACACCTATATCAAACCTTAACTTTTTCTCAAACTCACTTAACTTATCCATAATTTCACTTGGATTTACTCTAACATGTAACCTTTTTCTCATAAACTCAACAAACTCATTCCAATATTTAGGTAAAAGGGAGTGATTAGGATAAATAGACTCATAAACCTCTTTAAGATCATTCCTAATACCTGCATCGTTAGGCATACATCTCGATACAACGAACTTCAAAATATCTAAAGCTTCATAATACATTTCTCTTTTTTTGAAATGAAGAGCTAGCTTATAAAGAAGTTTACCAACCTTATCATGAGCAACAAGATCAAGAATCCTTAAAGATACATTTAGAATATATTTAACATCAACCGAATGCAAAGATAAAATTTTTTCAAATACAGCAGAAGCAGAAGAAGAGTTCCTAGAAGAAATAAACCTTTCAAGCGAAATTTTGTAATAGTAAGTAGCTTTTGAGATATTTCCTTCATTTTCATAGTACTCCCCAAGCAATTTAGGTGTATAAGCATCTTTCGTATCAACTCTAACGAGTTTTTCTCTTACATCTATAAGTTCTTCTTTTCTATTCTCGTTTTTGTAGTACTCTTCAAGAAGTTTTAAAGCATACTTTTCTTCTCTATACGAAACAATTTTCTCAGCTAAGAAAACAGCTATAGACAACTTCTTACTTTCACTAAACCTTAGCAAAACTTCAGGCATATAATGAGGATCTATAGATCCTTTTTTAAGAAGTATCATTCCTACTGCATATAAGGAAAATATACTATTAGGTTCATCCTTAAGATAATCTTCACAAATAGATTGTAAATTATTTTCTTCACCCAGAGATATAGCTTGATCAACTATACTTTCAACCTTAACAAAATCCCTTCTTGAATAATCATCAAGGGAATGTTTTGATAACTTTTCTTCATTTAGTAACTTTAACATCTCTTTTTGATAATCAACATCAACTATAGCCATTTGTATACCCCCAACTTTAATTTATTATGTATATTTGGTGAAAATTTCTGTAATATTTTTCCTACACTCCTTGCAAGTTCATAATCTCCAACTTGCAAAGCGTAGTAATCTATAAGCCATATATAGTTATTCACAAGCCTAGGTTCTAAAATATTTCTCCACTTTCTATCTCTCTCATATTCAGCTTCCATAACCCTAACCCTATCCAAAATCATATCAACTTCTTCCTTCAATAACTCTCTTCTAACATCAAATAAATTTTCTATAACTCCATATATAGGTATCCACTCATTTATCTCTTCACCTTTGTAACCATGGCTAACAACAATTTTAATAAGTCCCTTTATAAGCATCGATTTAAGATCAAACACATCTATTTCTTGTGGATCCCAAAAAAACGCCTCTCTGAAAAAAAGTTTAGACCTATCAATTTCTCCAACCTCAAAGTAAGCATCCGCTAAATTAGACAAAACACTAGAATCGTAAACCCTATACCCCCTAACTTCCTCCAAAACTTCTATACACTTATCAACTTCTCCTATTTCCCTATAACACTTACTCACCTTCACCATCAAATCGATATCTACAAAACCAGAACTAGAATTACCTAAAATACTATCAATAGCCGCTTGGTAATACTTCAAAGCAAGTAAAAAAATATAGTACTTGATAGACTCAGTTAAATCTGGAAACTTACCACAATCGTTAGTATTAATCCAACTAAGTACATTCCTCCACTCCATAACCAACATATCAGCTATCTTATGGTTATCATTAACCTCCCTTATTCTCTTAACTTTAGAAAGAACGTATTTTATTATCTTTATACCACACTCAGACTCCTCATCTACCCTATCCTTAAGAGTATTCTCAAAAAATTTCAAAGCTTCCGTTATCTTACCAGATTTTATAAGGCCATAACCGTTAACTTTGTTCATCACTAAAAAATTATATACAACATTAAACATATTTTTCCATTAAATGATTTGTTTGTAAAGAAATTTTAAACACAATTATAATTTTCTAAAACTGGAGGAAAATAATGCTAAATACTTTAAAATCCATTTTTAACTTCTTAAAGAAGAATTATAAACTAGGAATAGTAATATTCTTCTTTACGTTTATAACTTTTATAACACTTTTTAGTTTTTTTGGATTTAGAATTGGAGTAGTTTTTGTATTCATCATTCTTTTGCTAAACTTTGCTTGGATAGTACTAGTAGGTACAAGAATAATTGAAGATATAAAAAGCGGAAGAATTTTCAGAGGAATCGAAGATGTAGCAATAATAACCCTTACACTTTCCATACTCGTAGTTCTATACATAATAGCATCGAATAGATCAATGAAAATAGACCTAACATCAGAAAAAATATACTCTTTATCACAGTATACACTTGAGATAATAAAATCACTAAATGAAGAAGTAAAAATAACTTTGTTTGCTGAAAGAGATAGCGCAAAAGAACTAGAAAAGATACTAGAAGAATATTCTAAGAACTCTTCTAAAATAACGTTTCTATCAATAGACCCAATAAGAGATCCCTTAACAGCAAAAAAATACGAATTGTCTCAAGGTGAAAAGATAACAATAGTAGTTGAATCGAAAGGAAACAAAAAGTATATAAGGGGAAGTGCACTGATAGAATACCAACAAACAACATACGGTCCAAGAGCTACTGGAATAAAAGTAGAAGAAGAAGTAACCTCTGCAATACTCAACGTAACAAAAACATCAAGAGTTATTTACTTTCTTACAGGCAACGGTGAATACCCAGTGCTAGGTAATGTACCAGGAAAAAAAGTAGAGTACTCATTTACAGTATTCAAATCTTACCTAGAAAAAGCTAATTACACTCTAAGAGAATTAAACTTATCCACAACCAAAGAAATTCCAAGTGATGCAGGGGCAATAGTAATAATGGCTCCTAGAAAAATAATTCCCATTGAAATACAAGATAAACTTTACACTTACTTTACAAACGGCGGAGGTTTAGTAATATTCCTAGAACCAGTTTTAGGTAACATAACGTACGACAGAAGTTTCTCTATAAACTATCTCCTAATAAAACTCGGTTTTTACGTAAAAAATAACGTTGTATTTGATCAAGAAAGGTTTAACCCCTACATAGGAAGACTATTCTATATAATACCTTACATTCATTATAGCCCTATAACTTCCGATATAAAATCGAAAGGATTACCAATTCAGTTAGTTACAGCTATGGCCATAAGTAGAATGGAAAACATAGAAGGACAACTAGGGTACAGATACTACGATCTTATGTCAACCTCGGAAGATAGCTGGGGTGAAGTAAATTTACCAGAAGGTAAAAGTAGCATTACTGCTATTCCAGATGAAAATGACATCAAACCACCAATAATACTAGGATACGCTATTGAAAAAGCACAAGAAAACGATAAAACTAAAACAGGTAAAATGGTAATAATGGGAGATGTAGACTTTTTATCAGATAACTTTATTGAAAGCATGTCTGGAAACCTAGAGCTGGCACTGAACATTATAGAATGGACATCCAAAGAAAGTGGAAGTTTGGGAATAAAACCTAAATCTATAAAACAAGAACCTGTTGTAATTCCTTCTTTAGCCGATGCTAACTTAATCCTGGTACTTAGTCTAATTGTTGTACCTTTACTAATGGTATTACCAGGTATAATAATCTGGTTTGTAAGAAGCAGAGTAATAAAATAGGAGGAATAGATGAAATTCCCCTTAAGCTGGTTAAACGATTTTATAGATTTAAAGAAAGTCTTAGAAATAGAGAATTACAACGTAAACAACATATCCGAAAAACTAACAAAAGCAGGAATAGAAGTTGAAGAAGTCAAAACACTGAAGTTTTACAATGGTAACGTTGTAGTAGCAGAAGTAAAAGAAATTTCAAAACACCCAACAAAACCGCAGCTTCTAGTTTGCGAAATAGATTTAAAAAACGGTGAAAACAAAATAGTTGTAACAGGAGATACGAAAGTATCAAAAAATCAAAAAGTTGTATACTGCTACCCAGGAACAATTCTAGAAAAAGACAATTTACTTATAGACGTAATGGAATTTGAGAATATAAATTCATACGGGATGCTATTATCTCTTGAAGAGCTTGGAATAGAAAACAAAAGTGACGGTGTATGGAAGTTACAATCAAACTGGGAAACCGGAAGCGAACTAAAAAAGAACATATTACCTGAATTCATGACAGAAGAATACGTACTAACAATCAA
>CALFVP010000080.1 GCA_937928175.1 uncultured bacterium
ATATATTCACCTCTGACAATATTTTAAATAACAAAACATCGTATATAAAACTTAAAACATTTAAAACTTATAACTTCTTTTAGAATTCTCCAGGAACATAGCCAAAATTCCTATATGTGTCCACAAATAGAACCTTAAAAAGTTTTGGTTAAACACAAGAAGAACTAACTCAACAAACAACCCAAAAACTAACCCCCCAAGAATACTAAACCCTTCCAAATACCCTTTGTCTAAAAAAACACCAATCTGCCTAAACCCATCCCAAAAAAATTTAAGAAAAAACAGTACCATTATAAAAAAACCAAAAATTCCTAACCCAGCTAACATTTCAGCATAAATACTAATACCTTCAAAAGGCTTAACATCTTGATTGGATTTAGGAATTACTCCTTGATTGACTGCTTTATGAGGTGCAACTCCCCCTAAACTTGTCCCTATAATAGGATTCTTAAAAGCAACTTCCAAAGTATTCAAAAATTCTTTAACCCTAGGACCAAAAGAAACACTTTCTTTCTCCGCTTCTATTTCCTTAATTTTACTAACTAAAGATACTTCAACACTTGTAATTTTAGGTAAGTAAAAAATAATGAAAGAATAAAAACCAAAAACTAATACAAAAGATAAAAGAGATACAAAAAGGTTACTAAAAAACGTTTTAAAGAACGCTTTAAACTTCCTAACCCAAACAACAAAAAAAGTAAAAACTAGTAAAGTAGATAAAACCAAAATGATAATTAAAAACTTGGAAGTTGAAAAAACCAACGCTAAAGCAATAATAGATAATGACAAATAAAAAAACCAGTTATCTTTAAAACTGGACTTACCTAAAAACATAGCACAAAACAAAGTCAAAACAAAACCCGAAGAAAGATAGGTAACAAAATAAGAAGGTTCATAAGTAAAACCATTCATTCTACCAAATTGAGTAACAAAAAAAGCTATACCCCAAACGTAATAAAGAGCTTGTTGAAGAAGACCAAACAAAGCATGCAAAACAAAAGAAAGTATATAACCCTTTAATACTAAACCAAAATCTAGAATTCTACCTACATTAACTAAAACAAAAACAAATATTACAAAAAACCAAAACCAAATAGCGTAAGATATACCCCTAACTATTAAAATAGAATTAAAAACAAAAATACTATTTAAAAAACAAGCAATCACAAGAAAAATAAACCATAACGGAAGTATTAACTTATCCCTATTCCTAAAAAGAATAAAACTAGCAATTACTATAAACAAAAACATAAACACACTAACTAACCTAAAACTAAAACCAAAAACGTTAAAATTCAAAAATATATCAAAAGGAGAAAGAACAAAAACAAAAAACAAAATAAAATAAAGAATATTACTCCAAACCATATTACAAATATTATAAAAGATTCTTAAAAAATTTTTCAAATTACATAAAACCAAAAAACTTACAGTGTAAAAATAAAATAATTTCAAAATTACTCCTTTTTAGAATTCTCCAGAAACATAGCCAAAATTCCTATATGTGCCCACAAATAGAACCTTAAAAAGTTTTGGTTAAACACAAGAAGAACTAACTCAACAAACAACCCAAAAACTAACCCCCAAGAATACTAAACCCTTCCATCTTCCAAAAAGATTACAAATCTGACTTAAGATCTTTAACAATTTTTTTAAAACATTCTCCTCTATCTTCATAGTTTTTAAACATATCAAAGCTAGCGTATCCAGGAGAAAACAAAACAACATCACCCTCTTTTGCAACTTCCATCGCCTTCACAACAGCTTCATAAAGACTATCAACCTTAAAACAATTCTTATACCCACTAGACAAAAGTCTATTTTCTATTAAATCCCTAGTACTACCAATAGCAATAACATATTTAACCTTTTCACTGATAACAGCAACAGCATCTTGAAAGTCTACCCCTTTATCAAGTCCTCCAGCTATTAAAACTATAGGATTATCCAAACTCTTTATAGCACTAACCATCGCATTTATAGTAGTAGCTTTAGAATCATTTACATACTTAACCCCATTTATCTCACAAACAAATTCCATCCTATGTGGTAAAGGCTCAAAAGAATAAATAACTTTTTCTATAACTTCCTTATCTACCCCCATAATAACTCCAATTCCAACAGCAACCATAATATTTTCGATATTATGTTTACCTAAAAGTTTGATATTATTAACATTCACAATTTTATTTCCTTCGAAACAAATATATCCGTTATCTAGGTAAATCTGTCTAATACCATCATTTTGTTTTTCGTAAGCGGAGAAAAAAATTTTTTGAGACTTAAGATTCATAACTCTGGAAAAACTAAAAAGAGATTTATTCAAAATAGCAATATCTTTTTCATCAGAATTTTTAAACAAAGAAAACTTAGAATTTACATAATCATCAAAAGAACTATACCTATCAAGGTGATCCTTTGCAATATTCGTTATAACACCTATTTTGGGTTTAAATTCTTTTGTAGTATCTATTTGGAAACTACTTACCTCTAAAACTAAATTATCTATCCTTTGGTCAAAAATAGAGAATACAGGAATTCCAACGTTTCCAGCCATCAATGTATAAGGTAAATACTCGTTTAGAACTCTGTAAGTTAAGTTTGTTGTTGTAGTTTTACCATCAGTACCTGTTATAGCTATATAGTTTACCTCTGGTCTTAACCTGTAGAAAAGTTCAATATCACCAATAACTTCAATACCTCTTTTCAAAGATTCAACAATTATGGGGTTACTAAGTGGTACACCTGGACTTGAAATAACCATCTCTATCTCATCCAAATCCAGATTTTCAGTACCTAAAAGATCAAAAACTTCACCTTTAGCTACACTTCTTACCTGTGATAGTAAATTTTCCTTATCATTATCTCTAACTTTATCAGAAATATAAACATTACATCCGTTTTGGGCCAAAAATTTAGCAGTATGAAAGCCTGTTCTGTAAGTAAATCCTAGAATTAAAAAATTTTTCTTTCCCAAAATCATAACTTTACTCCAACAAAAATTTATTCTACGTAAACTCTGGGATCCATAGCATCTCTTAAAGCTTCACCTAAAAGATTTAACCCAACAACAACCAAAAATATAGCAATTCCGGGGAAAACAGCAAGCCACCAAGCGTAATCTATATACTGACTTCCCAATAAAAGTATATTTCCCCAACTAGGGGTAGGTGGCTGAACTCCTAATCCTAAAAAACTTAAAGATGATTCAACCAAAACTGCTCCAGCAACTCCAAAAACTAAAGAAACTATAGCAGGATTTATAGCGTTAGGTAAAACATGCCTAGTAATTATATAAAAATCACTACTTCCAGTAACCTTTGATATCTTTACAAAGTCTAAACTAGATACCTTTAACGCTTCTCCACGAACAAGTCTAGCAACACCAGTCCATCCCGTTAAACCTATAACAAACATTATATTGTAAATATTTGGCGGTACGAAAGCTAGTATAGTCAAAATTAAAAACAAAGTAGGAAAAGTCATAAATACTTCTACGATTCTCATAATAATACTATCAACAATTCCTTTATAGTACCCCGCAAGAAGTCCCAAAAAAGTACCTATAACAAAAGCAGTTCCAACTGCAACCACTCCCACAGATATAGATACCCTAGTACCATGTATTATCCTAGAAAAAACATCTCTTCCTAAATCATCCGTACCCAAAATGTGTTCTCTAGACGGAGGTAAAAGCTTTTTATCTAAGTTTATGGTGTAAGGGTTGTAAGGTATCGGTGGCATTATCTTAAAAACTGCTAAAGAAAAATCAATACCTTCACTGTACCCTAAAAACAAAGGAAAGATAGGTCTACCATCAATTACGCAAAATATGGGTTTATCGTTAGCTATAAAATCAGCAAAAACTGCTATAAAAACTACAAATATAACCAAACACAAACCTACCAAACCTAACTTATTCGAGAAGAAACGATTCTTTACAAATTGAAAATAACTCATTTAGTCAAATTGGGCGGTAGAGGATTCGAACCTCTGACCTCTTGCTTGTAAGGCAAGCGCTCTAACCCCTGAGCTAACCGCCCTTACTCTTTTTCATTTTTTCTATTCTAGATTTGGCATACTCCATAAGTCCACCATGACTAAATATCTCAAACAGTATCTTTGGGAACGGTTTTATCTTAAATTCCATACCTTTATTCAAATTTCTAACAATACCTTTCTCCAAATCTATTTCAAGAGTATCACCTGTTTCGGTATTCTCAACTGCTTCAGGACATTCAATTATAGGTAGTGCTCTATTTATCGAATTCCTAAAGAATATTCTAGCAAAAGACTTTGCAACAACAGCACTAACACCAGCAGCCTTTATAGATATAACAGCATGCTCCCTAGAAGAACCAGAACCAAAATTTTTACCAGCAACAAGTATATCACCATTCCTAACTTTACTGGAAAAAGTAGGATCCTCATCCTCTAGACAATGCTTTGCTAACTCAACTGGATCAGTAGTATTTAAGTATCTAGCAGGTATTATCTTGTCAGTATCTATGTCATCACCGTACTTCCAAACTCTCCCCTTAATAACCATATACCTTGCCTCACTATATAAAGTAATTTTATAAGATAACCTATCTATAACTCAATCTAAAGTATTCAAAAAATTCACTACATTAACCTTTTCCAGTTCCTCTTTAGTAAATTTTTTCAAGCCTTTAAAACCATGATCTCTGTTTTTGGTAAAACTTTTAGTAAGAGTAAAAGATTTATTAAGATTTTTGAGATTTTTTCATATTACTTTTCAATCTAAGTATAGTTAAGAATTTTCTTTTTTTAACAATTAAATACTTTCCCTTAAACTTGACAAATATACAGTACAATAATATACACTTTGGTACGGGATCACAATTCATTATGAGTAAAATTAGTGTGAAAAACGTTTATAAACAGTACAATAGAAGGTATGTTGTTAACGGTTTATCTCTTGAGATAGAAAAAGGTGAAATTGTTGGGTTTCTTGGACCAAACGGTTCTGGTAAAACGACAACTTTTTACATGATAGTTGGCATAGTATCTCCAGACAGTGGTAAAATTTTCTTTGATGACAAAGATATAACAAACTGGCCTATATACAAAAGAGCAAAGTTAGGAATAGGATATCTACCTCAAGAACATTCAATATTTAGATCATTAACAGTAGAAGACAATATAAAAGCTATACTTGAGCTTAAAGGTATTTTTGGGAAAGAAATAGAAAGGAAAACTAATGAAGTTTTGGAGTACATGGGCCTTACGAAAGTAAGGAAAACAATAGCATCAGCGTTATCTGGTGGAGAAAAAAGAAGATTAGAAGTAGCAAGAATGATATCCCTTGAACCTTTATTTCTGTTATTAGATGAACCATTCACAGGTATAGACCCAATAGCAATAAACGATATCCAAAACATAGTAATAAACCTCTCAAAAGATAAAAACATAGGTGTACTTATAACAGATCACAACGTTAGAGAAACACTAAAAATAGTTGACAGAGCATACATTATCTACAACGGAGAAGTATTAATAGAAGGTAGTGCAGAATTCCTTATAAACGACCCAAAAGCAAAAGAGATATACCTAGGACACTCATTTGAAATGTAACTATACCTCTAAAAGATTCTTAATCTCATCCCAAGTCATTGAAGAAAGAATAGATGAACTTGAGTCTATAACATTTGAAAATACAAGTTTTTTACTTTCTTGTAAAGATAATATTTTCTCTTCAATAGTATTTTCAGAAATTAGTTTGTAAACGTTAACAGTTTTAATCTGTCCTATTCTATGTACTCTATCCATAGCTTGCCTTTCTACCATAGGATTCCACCAAGGATCATAAAGAATAACTATATCAGCAGAAGTTAAATTTATACCGAAACCTCCAGCTTTCAAACTTATCAAAAAAACTTTTATATCGTTATCACTGTTAAACTCATCTATAACACTTTGTCTATTCTTAGTAGACCCATCAAGGTATGAATACTTAATACCTTGTTTATCAAACTCTTCTTTTATAATTTTTAACATTCCAACAAATTGAGAGAATACCAAAACTTTATGTCCTCCTTCGATAGCATCATCAAGAAGATCCATAAGTAATTCCATTTTACCAGATTTTACATCCTTGTATTCATCAGATATTAACCAAGGATGATTACATATCTGTCTAAGTTTAGTAAGAGCAGAAAAGATATGTATTTTAGATTTTTCAAACCCCACTTCACCAACCTGTTTGAGTATATTAAGCCTAATTTCCTTAACCATTTTTTCGTATATTTCAGTTTGTTCTGGAGATAGTGGTACAAAAACGTTCTGTTCTATCTTTCTAGGCAGTTCCTTAAGTACATCTTCCTTCTTCCTTCTTAAAACGAAGTAAGATATTCTCTTTGTAAGTTCTTCATAGTTTTCAGGTTTAGAATACCTATCCATAAAACTTTGGTAATTTCCTAGCATTCCAGGCATAATAAAATCAAAAATTGACCATAAATCAGATACAGAATTTTCTATAGGTGTTCCTGTTAAAGCAATCTTTACTTTTGAGTTAAGGAGTTTAACGTATTTCGTTATTTTTGCATCTCTGTTCTTTATGTACTGCGCTTCATCTACAATAACCACCTCAAAATCTCTATCAACATACATATCTATATCGTTTCTAAGTAAAGAATAAGATGTTATTATTATATCGTATTCTTTGAAATTTGAAAGAATCTCTTCTCTATCTTTAGGTTTTCCTGAAACTATAGC
>CALFVP010000081.1 GCA_937928175.1 uncultured bacterium
ATATTTCAAGTCCCAGTGAAGAATCACCGACAAAACCACTAACAAAAATAATATCTCCTTTTTTAGCTCCATTTCTCCTAAGCAATTTACTTTTTCCTTTACCAAATAAAGTTATACAAATAGTAAAATCTCTACCTCTAGAAACATTACCACCACCTATATAAACGTTATACTTAGAAAAGGTATCAACCATTCCCCTATACACGTTCAAAATAAAATCCAATTCAAAAAACGGTGGTAAAATAATAGAAGTTAAAGCGTAGAGAGGTATCCCCCCCATTGATGCAACATCACTCAAGTTTGATACTGCAGACTTTACACCAATATCGTAAGGTAAAAATTTTTCGCTTAAAAAGTGTATTCCATCAACCATGGTATCCGTTGTAACAATAGCATTACCATCAAAACTAAAACCAAAACAATCGTCCCCATTAGGAACAATAACTTCTTTTGGTATACCAACATTATCAGTTATTTCCTTTATATACTCTATAAGTTCAAATTCATCAATTTTCATCAATTACTCCTTTATAAAGTAATTTCTAAGTACACCTATGCCTTCTATATCAATAACTACTTCATCACCATTTTTCATTTCTCCAATACCTGGTGGAGTACCAGTTGCAATAACATCACCAGGTAATAAAGTCATAATTTTCGAAACAAAACTAACAATATCGTAAACACCAAATATCATATTGTTGGTATTAGAATTTTGTTTTAGTTCTCCGTTTAAGTAAGCTCTGACTTTAAGGTTTCTCCAGTCAAGCTCAGTCTCAATCCAAGGACCTATTGGACAAAAAGTATCAAAAGATTTTGCTCTTGTCCATTGGCCATCCTTTTTTTGAAAATTCCTCTCGGTAACATCATTCAAGCAAGTATAACCTAAAATGTAATCTTCAGCCTCACTAGGAGAAACATTCTTACAAACTTTTGAAATAACAATAGCCAGTTCTGCTTCATAGTCAACCCTATTGCAAAAACTAGGTGCTATTATTGCACTATTGTGTCCTATGACTGAAGTTGATGGCTTAAGAAACAGTATTGGTTCATCAGGTATAGGCATCTTGAGTTCTTCAGCATGATCTCGGTAATTTAAACCTACACAAACAACTTTGCTAGGCACTACAGGCGTCAAAATACTAACATCTTCAATCTTAAAACTACTATCCTCAAGCTCAAAATCTCCAAAAATACTACCCTTAACAGGTATAACTATACCATCATCTACATCGAAAACTCCCCAGCGAGATTTACCCCCTACCTCAAACCTTCCAATTTTCATATCTGTATTTATATTACAAAAATACGTAATTTTACAAATTTAAAACACCAAAACCAGCAAATACCTAAGAAGAAAGAAATTTATAAATTCCATCATCTCTTACGTAAGAATTAATTTCAACACCGTTATTATCTTTGTAAACCCCAGGTTTTTACTTTTATCTAGAAAAACAATACTACCCCTCTTTATCAAAACCAACAACTATACCAACATGTGTGATTCTATCATCAAATTTTCCATCACCGTTTCTATCGTAGGTATTATCAAAGAAAACGAGGTCACCAAGTCTAACTTTACCTTTAAATCCCCCTTTTAACTTAAAAAAATTACTCTTCAACTTCTATACCCAAAGATTCAAGTTTTCTGTACAAGTAAGTTCTGTCAAGCTGAGTTATTTCGGAAAGTTTTGAAATACTTTTGTTTGCTTTATCCAACATCTTTTTAAAGTAAAACTTTTCAAACTCAATTTTTGCTTCTTTGTAAGGCAAAGATAAATTTATATCCAATATATCCTTATCACCGAAAATCTCAGGTACGTACTTTTTAAGATCTTCCATTTTTACAACATCACCTTGACACATTATAACCAACCTCTCAACTATATTTTTAAGTTCCCTGACATTTCCCGGCCAATGATAATTTACAAAAACTTTTAAAACTTCTTCACTAAAAGATAACACTTTTTTACCGTAACTTTTTGAAAATTCATTGAGATAATAATTAGAAATAGCAACAATATCTTCTTTTCTACTTCTAAGAGGTGGTATGTGCAAAGGTACAACGTTTATCCTATAAAACAAATCTTCCCTAAATGTCCCATCTTTAACCATCTGTTTTAAATCTTTATTAGTAGAACATACTAGCCTAATATCAACACTAATATCCTTATTACTACCTAACCTTTGAACAACCTTTTCTTGTAAAACTCTCAAAAGTTTTGGTTGTAACGATATAGGTAAATCTCCTATCTCGTCAAGAAACAAAGTACCTTTATCTGCTAATTCTATTTTACCTTTCTTTGATGATATAGCACCAGTAAAAGCACCTCTTTCGTAACCAAACAATTCAGATTCAAGAAGTGTCTCAGGTATAGCAGCACAGTTTATTGCAACAAATTGTCCGTTTCTTCTTGAGCTTTTGTAATGTATAAGTCTTGCAACAACTTCTTTACCTACACCATTCTCACCAGTTATCAAAACAGTTGAATCGTTATCAGCTACTTTACTGATAGTATCAAGAATGCTCTTTATAACATCAGATTCACCCACAAGTTTATACTCTTTCCACATTTTATATTTTTCTATTTCAAGTTGTCTAAACCTTAAAGCATTCTTAACGGTACTTATAAGCTTTTCAATAGATATAGGTTTTTCAATAAAATCAAATGCACCATTTTTTATACATTCAACTGTCATAGAAATGGTACCATGACCAGATATAATAATAACTGGAACCATAGGAAACTGAGACACAACTTCCTTCAAAATCTCTATACCATTCTTAACTGGCATAAGAATATCAAGAATAATAACATCTATGTCTTCGGTATTTAAAACGTTTAAAACTTTAAGTGCATCGTTAATGACAATAACATCAAACCCATAATCTTCTAAAACTTCTTTTATGGTCAAAGTTATATTTACTTCATCATCAACTACTAAAATCTTATTCATACACAAATTATAAAACAAATCTAAAAACTTTACTCAACCAACGTAATTCCTTTAGAAAATCTAACCTCAGAAACTTTAAACTTCCCTAACTCCTCCCCCAACTTCTTCAAACTATCTAAAACAAAATTAATCTTAATACTAGCATCACTCATAACCTCTATACTATTCCTCAAAACAGTGTAAGTCTCTCCAAACCTACTATTTAACCCATTCACAGCCTCACT
>CALFVP010000082.1 GCA_937928175.1 uncultured bacterium
TCAAAAAACTCTTTGTAAGATTTTATACTTTCTAGGTTTACGTAAATTAGTAAGTTTGAACTATTTGAGATAATTCTGTACTTTTGGTTTATGTTACTTTCCATAGTATAATATTATAGGAATGGGGTATAGTTATCTCAAGAAGTTTAAAATGGCTTTAAGGTTATTTTACGTTTTGATATTTTTGAATATGTATTTATATTTAATTTAAACTTACCAAGTATAGGGGGTTTTTATGATAAGTGACAGGGTAAAAAACGGTATTATTAGGGCACCTAACAGAAGTTTGATAAAGGCTTGTGGGTATACTGATGAAGAGATAAAGAAACCGTTTATTGGTATTGTTAATTCTTTTACTGAGATTGTTCCTGGGCATATTCATTTAAGGAATCTTGCCGAAGCTGTTAAGAAAGGAGTTTATGCGGGTGGTGGTACTCCTTTTGAGTTTAATGTTATTGCTATAGATGATGGTATTGCAATGGGACATGAAGGTATGAAGTATTCTCTACCTTCTAGGGAACTTATAGCTGACAGTGTTGAATCGATGGCAAAGGCTCATGCGTTTGATGGACTTGTTTTGATAACTTCTTGTGATAAGATTGTTCCTGGAATGCTTATAGGGGCTGTAAGGTTGAATATACCTTTTATTGTCTTAACGGGTGGACCAATGTTACCAGGAGAGCTTGAAGGTAATAAGTACGATTTAATAGATGTTTTTGAAGCTGTTGGTAAATATGAAGTTGGTGCTATAACTGAAGAGGAGATTTATAAGTTAGAAAGTTATGCTTGTCCTGGTGCTGGTAGTTGTGCTGGAATGTTTACTGCAAACAGTATGGCTTGTATAAGTGAAGCTTTGGGAATTACTTTACCTTACGGTGCTACTATACCTGCTGTTGAAGCTGAAAGAGTTAGGTTTGCTAAAATTGTAGGACAAAAAATAGTTGAACTTGTCAATAAAGATTTGAAACCTAAGGATATACTTACAAAAGAGGCTTTTGAAAATGCTATAATGGTAGATCTTGCTTTGGGAGGATCGACCAATACTATATTACATCTTTTAGCAATTGCTCATGAAGTTGAACCTGGGTTTATTACTCTTGACGATTTCGATAGGCTAAGTAGTGAAGTACCTCATATTGCTTCTCTTAGACCAGGAGGTAAGTACTACATGTCAGATTTGCATAGAGCTGGTGGAATACCTGCTGTTATGAAAGTTTTGGAAGGTAAGATTAGAAAAGATGCCAAAACTGTTAGTGGCAAGACTATGGGTGAAATTATTTCTTCGGTTAAGTATATAAATCATGAAGTTATAAGGCCTGTTGATGATCCTGTGCATAAGGAAGCAGGACTTAGAATTTTAAGAGGTAGTTTAGCGCCAGATGGTGCTGTTGTTAAAATAGGTGCAGTTTCACCTAAAATGTATAAGCACGAAGGACCAGCTAGAGTTTTTGATTCTGAGGAAGATGCTATAAAAGCTATTCTTTCTAAGAAAATAAACCCTGGTGATGTTGTTATTATAAGGTATGAAGGACCTTCTGGTGGACCTGGTATGAGAGAAATGCTTTCTCCCACTTCTGCTATTGTTGGTATGGGACTTAGTGATAGTGTTGCACTTATTACCGATGGTAGGTTTAGTGGTGGTACTAGAGGACCTTGTATTGGACACGTTTCACCTGAAGCTATGTCTGGAGGACCTATCGCTCTGGTTAAAGAAGGAGATATAATAAGCATTGATATGATCGCTAAAAGAGTTGATATAAAAGTTTCTGAGGAAGAACTTGAAAAAAGAAGAAAAGAGTGGAAAAAACCAGAACCTAAGGTAAAACACGGTTATCTAGCTAGATACTCTAAGATTGTTTCATCTGCCGATAAAGGTGCTGTTGTTAATTACTAAAAAATTAAAAAACTTTTGTTTAACTTGTGCTTTGCATATGATGAATTTTTACTAAAATAAAAGTTAAACATTAGTATTTCTAAAATTATCGGGGGTAAGATGGATAGAAGACCTATAGGTGTTTTCGATTCAGGTGTTGGTGGATTAACAGTATTTAAACAAATAAAAAAGTTCCTTAAAGATGAGTCTGTTGTTTACTTGGGTGATACTAAACACTTGCCTTACGGTGATAAATCCAAAGAAGCTATAATAAGGTTTTCAGTAGAGAACGCTAAATTTCTTGTAAAACATGATGTAAAAGCTATAGTTGTTGCTTGTAATTCTGCTTCCTCTGTTGCTGTTGAAACACTTAGAGAGATGTTTAAAATACCTATAATTGATGTTATTGAACCTACCGTTGAATGTATTTCTAAAAATCCACCTAGTAGTGTACTTATAATAGGTACTATAAGAACTATATCATCGGGAGTTTTTGCTAAAAAAGTATCTTCTATTAGTAAAGATATTAGAGTTTTTGGTAAAGCTTGTCCGCTTTTTGTACCTTTTGTTGAAGAAGGAGCATTTATTGATAAGTCAACCTATCTTTACAAGTCTCTCCAAAGTGCTATTGCTTACTACTTAGAAGAGTTTAAAGGTAGTGTAAATAGTATAGTTTTGGGGTGTACTCATTACCCTTTGATAAAAAGTGAAATACTTGATTTTATGGGAGATGTTAACCTAATTGATTCTGGTGAATGTGCTGTAAATAAACTTTACTGTATTCTTAAGCAAAAGAATTTACTTTCTGACGGTGAAGGTAGGTTTGAAAAATTTTTTGTTACTGATTTGTCCGAAAAAACTAAGCAGGTTGCTGAAATTATATTGGGTAACGGTATTACCATTGAAGAGGTTTATATATCTGATTTTTAATTACTTTTCTATGTCTTCAAGTGATGTATCTTCAAGTATTTTTTGTTCACCTTTTATCTCAATTCCGTTTTTTACACCTTCTATTAAAGATTCAATATCTAAAGATTCTCCTTTTGCTTCTAGTAATATTTCTGGTATTGCGTTTGTTCCATGCTCTTTTAGAAGTGATAGTGCTTTTCGGATGTTCTCTGATTCTTCACCGTTTGGTGAGAGTTCTAGGTATTTTTCCCAAAGATTTATAGTTGTGTTAATATCTATAACTCTTAATGCAGACATTCCACCAAACCAGTATGTCTTACTAAACTTTGGATACTTGTTTATAACCGATATGAAATAGTTTAAAGAATTAGTAAAATCTTTTATAGCATAGTATGAATAAGCTAAATTAAATTCAAATACCCATTCTTTTTTGCTTATTAGTGTAGCATTTTTAAATATTTCTATTGCCTTTTTGTAATCTCCAGTTGCTAGGTAAGTATTACCTAACATTAGTAAAATTTCATCGTTTGTTGTTGTTTTTATGATTTTTTCAAGAGACATTTTAGCAAGCTCAAAGTTTCCCGAAAAGTAGTAATTTTTAGCTTTTTCAAAAAGTTCGTTACTGAAAGATGGTTGTGCTAAATATAGAATAATTGTAATTACTAAGATTTTACTTCTCATTCCAGTTTTAATATACGGAATAATGTGGAGTTTTTCAAGTTATTTTTTAGTTAAATTCGTAATTACTTTAAAGTTTATTCCTTCGATTATTTTAGATTTTTCAATGTTTTCTCCTAAGAAGAATACTGTTTCTTTCTTGGGGTAAGGTATAATTATTTCTCCTTTTGATTTGATTTTCCCTTTTACTTTTGATATTTCTAGTATTGTTGGAGCTATATCAAGTTGTGATACAGGTGAAGGTATAATTTTACTTCTTTTAAGACCTATTATGAAAAGTGGTACTATTTCCATTATTTTGTTATCATTTAAGTATGATACTGACCTTTTGTAGTATTCACTATCTTGGACTGATGAATGATGATCTCCAAAGATTGCTATTAATGTATTTGGTATTTCTTTTTCTACAAATTTTACAAAGTTTGATAGTATTTTATCTACGTAATTCATTGAGTTAAAGTAGTTTTTTGTTATTTCATCTTGTATATCGTTGAATATTTCGTTTGTGTAGTAATTTTTTACAAATGTGAATGGTCCGTGGCTTGACATTGTTATTATGTATATGAAAAAATTAGTATTTTTCAGTGTTTTTAGTTGTTTTTTTATGTACTCAAACGTATCTTCGTCACTTGCTCCCCATCCTTTTTCTTCTAGTTTCATCTCTTCGATACCGAAGAATTCGTCAAAACCCATTTTCTTGTAACTTTCTTTTCTTCCGAAAAATGAGGATCTATTGTTGTGGAATGCGTATGTTACGTAGTTGTTGCTTTTGAAAACTTTTGCTATTGAGTTAGGATAGTTTTTCCAGTATCTTATAGATGGTATATCTTTTAAAGGGTGTAATGAGTTTATTACTGCGAATTCTGCATCTGATGAATAACCAGCAAAATGGTACGATACAACTATTGGAAAAAAAATTGAGTTTGTTGTTAGTGTTCTTAAAAATGGTGTTACTGGTTTTCCTTTGTAATCTGTTGTTAGTATTGATGAGTCTAAGCTTTCAACTTGGATTAGTATAACGTTTCTTTTTGTATTTCCATTGAATTTTATTTCTTGTCCATAATCTATGTTTTTGTATATTTCTTTTTCTTTTACAATGTAATAAAGATCAAGAAAATTGACAAATACTGTTCCGTACTTACTTATTATTTCCTTTTCTTCTCTTAGTGAAAAAAGACATTTTTCGTTGAAAATAGTATTTATTGTTCCTTCACCTTTGATATTTAGTATTAACTCTGATGTTACTAAAACTAGTATAAACAATGCCCAAGTGACTTTTAGTTCTTTTGATTTTAGTAGGTTGTTTACATTTTTAAATGTGTTTTTCCTTACTATTAAAATGAAAGGTACTATATCTATTAGTATTATAGAAAATTTTGATATCCATCCTACAGCATTTACTGCCGATAAAAATGATATTCCTTCGTTTACGCTTGAAAAATTCGTTTCTAGATGAAATAGAAAATTTAGTATATGGAAGTAATTGTTAAAGTACAAAAAGTATACGGAATTCAGTAATATCCAAAAATCTTCTATGAAGAAGAAAAGTATTAGTAATACCTTGTTTTTTAGGAGTATGTAGTAAATTATGTAACCTGTTAGAGTTAAACTGATTATTTTTGTTGGATGAATTGGTATAGATATTGAGTTTAGGAATACTGTAAACTTTACTGATCTTAGTATTATGAATAGTAATAAGATAGTTATTGTAAGTAGTTTGTTTGAGTTAGAAGGTAAGATTCTCATTTTTGGTTAATTATGAAGTCGGTTTTTGTTTTCTTTCTAATTCTTTAGAAAGATTGGAAAAAGTAAGGAAAGGTTTAAGTATTTTGGATGAAGGTGTGGTAGAGTTTACATTTTTATCTTGACATTTGGGTTTATTGTGATTATATTTTAAGGAAAGGATCTGGAGCACGGGGGAGGTGGGGGCTAACCTGCCTGAGAACCTTGTTTTTTTGCCACAGGGGACCCTTTGAACCTGATCCAGGTAATTCTGGCGTAGGGAGGTTTTTTATGACACAAATGGATTTTGCTAGAGAAGGTAAAATTACCGAAGCTATGGAAATTTCCGCTCAAAAGGAGGGAATGGCTTCTGAGTTTGTTAGAAGTGAGGTTGCTAGAGGTAGAGCTGTTATTCCTGCTAACGTTAATCATCTTAACTTAAACTTAAGTCCTATTGTTATTGGTAAGTACTTTAAGACGAAGGTTAACGCTAACATTGGTACTTCTGCTGTAGAACCAGATGTTAACGAAGAAATTGAGAAACTTAATTACGTTAAGAAGTATGGTGCCGATACTGTTATGGATCTTTCAACTGGTGGAAATCTAAACGAAATAAGATTGTCTCTTATAAGTAACTCTACTATTCCTTTAGGTACCGTACCTATCTATCAAGTGCTTGTAGAGAGAAAACTAATAGAGGATATTACGGAAGATGATATTATTTCTATGATAGAGCTTCAGGCTCAACAAGGTGTTGATTACATGACTCTTCATGCTGGTTTACTTAGGGATTTTATTACACTTACAAAAAGTAGAGTTACAGGTATAGTAAGTAGAGGTGGATCTATAATTGCTCAATGGATGACTATAAAAGGTAAAGAAAACCCCATTTATACCAATTTTGATAAGATTCTTTCTATATGTAAGAAATACGATGTTACTATAAGTTTAGGTGATGGGCTAAGACCTGGATGTATAGAAGATGCAACAGATGCTGCTCAACTTGCAGAACTTAAAGTTCTAGCTCAACTTACTAAAAGAGCATGGGAGAAAGGTGTACAAGTTATGATCGAAGGACCTGGACATATACCTTTACATCAAATAGAGTTCAATATAAAGATACAGCAAGAATGGTGTAATGAAGCACCTTTCTACGTTTTAGGTCCTCTTGTTACGGATGTTGCACCTGGTTACGATCACATTGCTTCTTCTATAGGTGCCGCTTTAGCAGGTTGGTACGGTGCATCGCTACTTTGCTACATCACACCTAAAGAACATTTAGGGCTTCCTAATCCTGAAGATGTTAAACAGGGAATAATTGCTTACAGAATAGCTGCTCATGCTGCAGATATTGCGAAAGGTTTACCTGGTGCTAAAAACTGGGATCTTGAATTGTCAAAAGCTAGATTTAACTTCAATTGGATAAAACAATTTGAATTGTCTATAGATCCAGAAACTGCCAGAAAGTACCACGATGAATCTTTACCTGAAGATCCTTACAAGAGAGCTAAGTTTTGCTCTATGTGTGGTCCAGGCTTTTGTTCTATGAGAATAACTCAAGATATGCTAAAAGAATTTGAAGAAACTTCTACACAGATCTAGATAAGGTAAAAGATTTTCTAATATCATACTTTTTTTATGTAATTTATTATGTACTCTGCTGAGTGAGAAAATGTATTATACTTTCCTATTTCTTTTCTTTTTGTATCGTATCCATGAAAATCGCTGCCACCTAGTATTGTTAAATTGTTTTCTTGGCAAAATTCAATAATCTTCGTTGAGAGATTTTTGTCTATTAATGGGTGAAAGACTTCTACTCCCTTTATACCGACCTTTGTAAAGTATTTTAGGTACTCGAATTTATCTTTATCTTTTAGAAAGCTTGGGTGTGCTATACCTGTAAAGCATCCAATAGAGTTAAGTTTAGTTATTATTTCTTCGGTTTGTGGGTATTCTATTTCTAATTTAAGTTTGCTGTTGTTGTCAAAGTACGTTTTAAAAACTTTTTCAATGTTTTCAAAATTTGAATTACTGTAGATAAATCTAGCTATATTTACTCTGTTATACGTTTTTTTAATGTTTTTGGTAAGATAATTTGGAATGAATATATCTAATTCTTTTAAAATTTCTATTATTTTCATTATTCTCGATTTTTTGATTTCTCTTATTGGTTTTGCTATGTTTTCTATTTCGTTTATTGTATTTAAGTTGTAGTATCCAAGGATATGTATTTCTTCATCCATGTATTTGGTGGAAATTTCAATTCCAGGTATGAATTTTAGTTCGATATTGTAGTATTTAGATAGATTTTGGTATTCTTTCGTTTGGTAAGTGTTTTCGTGATCTGTTATTGATAGGTATTTTACGTTGTTTTTTTGTGCTTCTTTTATCAGTAGACCAACTGACAATTGACCATCCGATATTAATGAATGTGTATGCAGATCTGCATTCTTGGTGTTATTTTCCATTTTTAACTTTAGTTTAGTAATAATAGAAAATTTATTTAAAAAATTCAACTTTTTATGTATGGAAAAGGGTAGATAATTTTGAAAATTTTACCTTTTTTTGAATAAAATACTATTTTATTTGGGGTTTATTATGATTTTGATGTTTTTAGTATCTTTGGGTGTGCTTTTGATGGGGTACTTTTTGTATGCTAGTTATGTAAGTAAGGTTTTAGGTGTTAATGCTCAAAATCCTGTTCCTTCTGTTACTAAGAGGGATGGTGTTGATTATGTACCTACGAATAAGTTTATTTTGTTTGGGCATCATTTTGCTTCTATTGCTGGTGCTGGACCTATATTAGGACCAATAATTGCTATGAGTATGTACGGTTGGGGACCTACGTTAATTTGGGTTTTACTGGGGGGAATTTTTATTGGTGCAGTACATGATTTTTCTTCTTTAGTAATTTCAGTTAAGAATGATGGTAGGTCTATATTTGACATCTCTAGGGATGTTTTGGGTAAGTTTTCTAGTTTTTTTATGTTATTGTTTGTATTTTTTGCTTTAATTATCGTTATTGCTGTATTTTCCGCGTATACTGCTGTTACTTTTGTTAGTGAACCGAGGATAGTTATTCCTACTTTTGTTATTTTGTTAGCTGCTGTATTTTTGAGTTTGTTAATTTATAAATTTAAATTACCTCTCGTTTTATCGACAATTATTGGACTTTTTGTAATTGGATTTAGCGTTTTTTTAGCGTTTAATTTTGGCATTTCTGTTGTTTTACCGTTTGATAAAGAAACTTCCGTTAAGGTTTGGATTTTTGTTTTGCTTTTCTATTCTTATATTGCTTCTATTGTTCCTGTTAGTCTGATTTTACAGCCAAGAGATTATTTGAATTCTTACATACTGTTTTTAGGTATTTTATCTGGTATTATGGGAATTTTGTTTTTTGGGTTTTTTGATAATGTTAGTGTAAAGGTACCTTTTTTTGAAGTTTCTGAGGTTGCTAAGGATCCGGTTAGTGGTCTTATTGAACCTATTTGGCCTGTACTTTTTATAACTGTTGCTTGTGGTGCTATTTCTGGGTTTCATTCTTTGGTTGCTTCTGGTACTACTTCAAAACAGATTTCTAATGAAAAAGATACAAAATTTGTTGGTTATGGTTCTATGATTACTGAAAGCCTTTTATCTGTTGTTGTTATATTATCTGTTGTTTTTTTCTTACCTTTCAGCGATTTAATTAGTTTTGTTAAAGAAGGTAAATCTATACCTGCTTTTGGTAAATCTTTTGGTGAACTAACGAGTTTTTTGTTTGGTGGTTGGGGATTATCTTTTGCTATACTCATGATAAACGGATTTATGTTAACTACTTTAGATACTGCTACTAGAATATCTAGGTTTGTATTTGAGGAGATTTTTAGGTCCATATTTACTAATAAAGTTAGTAAGTATATTTCAACACTTTTAATTGTTTTTATTTCAGGTTATTTGGCTTTAAGTGGTACTTACATTGCTATATGGAAGATGTTTGGTACTGCTAACCAGCTCGTTGCTGCTTTAGCTTTGGTAGTTATAAGCGTTTACCTCCTTAAAAAGGGTAGCAATAACTTTATTACTCTTATACCAGGCATTTTTATGGTTGTTACAACTTTAGGATCTATTCTATTTTATTTGTACAAGTACGCTTTTGTTTCTTTTAATTTAACGTTTTTGGTTATAACTTTTGTTTTGTTTATTATTTCTATAACTTGTTATTTA
>CALFVP010000083.1 GCA_937928175.1 uncultured bacterium
AAAAAATTTCTGATAGTGACTTACTTAGGTATGATCAAAACGTACAAAATTATGTAAGGAAAATAAGCAAAAAACGAGAGTTTGTTAATTTAAGGTATTTCCAATACTTAGCGGTAATTTTTACAGAGATTGTACTTGATAAGTTAAAGAATGAAAAAGATAGGTTTTTGGTAGAACTTAACGAGTTTTTGGAGAATTATAAGAAAAAACAAAGTATAGATTTTTTAAGTTCTTTTAAAGAAGAAGATTTAAAAAAGATTGCTTTTTGGATGGCAACTGGATCCGGAAAAACTTTGATAATGCATATAAATTACCATCAATTTTTCCATTATATGCCAAAAGAAATCGATAATATACTTTTGATTACTCCAAACGAAGGACTTTCAAAACAACATTTTGAAGAGTTACAGAGAAGTGATATTCCATGTAGATTGTATGAAGGTAACTTAAATGGTGGTTTTAAATACGATAGAGAAGTATTGGTTATTGAGATTACCAAATTGGTAGAAGAAAAGAGTGGTAAAGGTGTTACTATTCCAGTGGATGCATTTGGTAATAAAAACCTTCTTTTTGTAGATGAAGGACATAAGGGGAAAAAGTCTGAAGAGCAGAAGTGGTCAAAGCTAAGGAATAAACTTAGTGAAAATGGTTTTGTTTTTGAGTATAGTGCAACTTTTGGACAAATTTTGGATGTAAACAATAAAGAAACTTTACAGGAATATGCCAAATCTATTGTTTTTGATTATTCTTACAAGTACTTTTACCTTGATGGGTACGGTAAAGACTTTTTCATTCTTAACTTGAAAAAATCGAATTCATCGGATGAAGAATTTCAAGAGTTAGTGTTTATATCTAACCTTTTGGCTTTTTATGAACAAATTTTAGTGTACGAGGAAAATAAAAGTTTAGCAAGGGAGTATAACGTAGAAAAACCTCTTTGGATTTTTGTAGGTGCAACGGTAGCTGGTAAAGATGAAGAATCTGATGTTATTAAGGTTTTGGAGATCATTAAGAGATTGTTATCTGAGGAAGATTGGGTAAAGAAAAAAGTAGAAGAAATATTGAGTGGTAAAGTAAGGGATGAAGATGGTAGGGATGTATTTAAAGATAGGTTTAAATACTTAAGGGAAAGAAAAATGGATTTTCTTGATGATCTTTATAGAAGGGTTTTTGGTGGTAAGGGTGGGCTTGGTGTGTATTTAATAAAAAACGCAGCTGGGGAGTTTGGTTTAAAGGTAGGAGAAAACGAATATTTTGGAGTTGTAAACATTGGGGATTTACAAAAATTTAAAGAACTTATTGGGGGGGTATTAAAAATTGAAGTGAAAGAAGATGCAATATCTCATTCTCTTTTTGATAGTATTAAGAAAGAGAATTCAAAAATAAACGTACTTATAGGCTCGAAAAAGTTTATTGAAGGGTGGGATACTTGGCGTGTATCTTGTATGGGGCTTATGAACGTTGGTACAGGACAAGGTCCACAGATTATACAGCTTTTTGGAAGAGGAATAAGGTTTAAAGGAAAAGAAAAGTCTTTAAAAAGAAGTGGTGATAGCTTACAAGTTAAAATATTAGAGACGTTAAACATATTTGCTATAAAGTCTGATTATTTAGAGAAATTTTTAAAAACCATGGAAAAAGAAGAAGTAGAATTTGAAACGATTTACGTGCCAGTAAAACCACAGTATGAAGATAAATGGAAAGAGCTTTACCTTCTTAAATCGAATAGGAATAAGAAGTTTGAAGAGGAGGAAATTGTATATTTGGATGTGGATGATAAAATCAGTTTTAGTTACGATATTCTATCGAAAATATCGGTTTATGCGTCGGAGAAGATGGGAGAAAGTGATAGAAAAACAACAAGAAAAAATGAAATTTTACATTTTGAAGAGAACGAATTAAGGTTACTTGATTGGCAAAAAGTATATGAGGAAATGATTGAGTTTAAAAAACAGAGAGGTTATTGGAACCTTGTTTTTAGTGAGGAGATGTTAAAAAACGTACTTTTGAAAGGAGAATACGAAATTTTAGCAGATCCGGAAATGAGAATTTTTGAGATGAAAGATTATAGGAGTGTAGAGAAACTTGAAGATGTAGCTTTGTTTATTCTTAAAAAGTATACAGATGCTTTTTATAAAAGGAAGGCTAAAAGTTTTGAAACTAAAAATCTTACTTACGAAAAGCTTGAGCAATTGCCTTTGCCTTTTATATCGGATAAAGAACAAGGGTATACAGTTATGGTAGATAAGAGTAAAAAGGATTTAATAGAGAGAATAAGACAATACGTAGAAAATTTGGAAAAGTATGTTAAGAGGGATAATGAAATATTGCCTCATGTGTACTTTGATAGGTCTTTATATTTACCTTTGTTAGCACAAGAGAACGTATTAATGGAAAAGAGTGTAGATGTGGAAATAGAGAAAATTTCGCCTGCTGGTTTGGTAGAGAGTGAAATAAAGTTCATTAAGGGAATTAGAAAGTACTTAGAGGAGAATAGGGATAAAATACCTTTTGAGGTTTACCTTTTAAGGAATCATCCTTTTTCTGGTGTTGGTTTTCAGCTTGAGTGGTCTGGTTTTTATCCTGATTTTGTTTTGTGGTTGAAAAGAGAAGATAAACAGGTGATTGTTTTTGTGGAGCCTCATGGACTTAAGAGTGAAGGGGGGTTGGATGATGAGAAAATAGCTTTTTCGGGATTTCATCCTGAATCTAAGAAAACTATAACTATCAAAGATATAGAAAGAGAGTTGGGTTATGAGAATATAATCTTGGAATACTTTCTTTTGTCTCCAACGAAGTACGAAGTTTTGAGAAAGGGGAAAATTAGTTTTCCTGAGAAAGAGGAATTAGAAAAGTGGCATATACTGTTTTTGGAAGATGGTAAGGATTGGCCAATTAAGATGTTTAGTTACTTGGAAAAACATTTACAGTTCCAGAATGCTGAGAGGTAGTGTAAAACTATGGTTTTTTGGATGTTTTCGGGTTAAGTTGACATATAATTTTTGTAATCTTTAAAATCTTTTATAATTTTTTAGGGTGAATGGGTTATGGCAGAATCTTTTGAGGTTTTTAGGGGTGCAAAAATAGTAGAGGGTAAGGTTGTACTTGTTGGCGAAAGGGATGTGTTTATTGATTGTGGTTATAAGTCAGAAGTATCTGTTCCAGTTCAAGAGTTTGATGTTGTGCCTGGCGTTAACGATAAAGTTAAAATTGCGGTTATTGAGACGAGTAAAGGGTTTATTGGGTCAAGGTTTGTTGCCGCTAGAAAGGAAAAGATAGAGGAGCTTAACAGTAAGTATAAATCGGGTGAGCCGGTTTATGGTAAAATTGTAAAAGTTTTGTATGAAGATCAGTCTATAAAGGATAGTAATATAAAAACACTTAAGGGGTTTTTGGTTGATTTGGGTACTAATTTGAAAGGGTTTTTGCCTGCTTCTCAAGTTGAGATTACTAGAATAAACGTAGATCCACAGTCTTACTTAAATAAAGAGTTTTTGTTTAAAATAGTGAATAAAAGAGAAGGACAGTTTGTTTTATCAAGAAAAGTTATTTTACAGGAAGAGATTGGTAAAAAAAGAGAAGAGTTTTTTTCTAAAGTTAGTGTTGGGGATGAAGTTGTTGGAGTTGTGAAGAAGATAACGGATAGGTATGTATTGTTAGACGTTGATGGGATTAATGCAATACTATCTATTGGTGATCTTTCTTGGAAGAAAGTTAACGATGTTAATGCTTTTGTTAGTTTGGGTGATAGCTTAACGGTTAAAGTTTTGGAGATTCAAAAAGAGAAAAATAGAATTAGAGTCGGAAGAAAACAGATAGAGAAAGATCCTTTTGAAGAGTTTGTTAATGCGCATAAGGAGTCTGATATAGTTCAAGGTAGAATTATCTTGGTTAAGGATAAATTTGCTATTGTTGAACTTGAAGAAGGAGTTAGAGGAATAATATACGATACGGATGTATCTTGGAATAGAAAACCTAAACCTTTGAAAAGTGAATTTAGTGTGGGTGATGTTGTAAAGTCGAAAATTTTATCTTTCTTGAAGGAAAAGAGGTTAGTTAAACTAGGTGTTAAACAGTTGTTACCTGATCCTTGGGATAACATTGAGGAAAGGTACAAAAAAGGACAAGTTGTAAGAGGTAGGGTTAATACTGTTACCGATAATTTAGTTTTTGTGGGGATAGCTGAAGGGGTTGAGGGTATACTTAGAAAGGAAGATGTATCTTGGGATAATGAGAATGTGAATTTGAGGAAAATTTATTCTAAAGGACAAATGGTTGAAGCTTTGATAACGAAAGTTGATAAGAAGAATAGGTTAATTAGTTTAAGTGTTAAAATGTTGACTGGTAATCCTTGGGAAAGGTTTAGGGAAGTTAATCCTAAGGGAAGTGTTGTTACTGGAGTTGTTAAGGAAATTAGAGATGATAGGATTATAGTTGATTTAGGTGGAGTTGAAGGGTTTATTCTTTCTTCTCAAGTTTCCATAGAGAGAGGAGTTGATCATAAAGAAAAGTTTAAGGTTGGTGATAGTGTGAGTGCTGTTGTTGTTAGGGTTGTACCTTCGGAAAAAGTAATAGAACTGAGTGTAAAGTTACTTGAAAAGATGCAAATAGATGAAGCTAAAAAGGAATTTGTTGTTTCTGAACCTACCGAAGTCAAAAAAGGTACTCTTGCTGATCTTCTTAAAACGAAGGGGTTGTCTATATCTGAGGTAGTGAAATCTTCTAAGAAGGGTAAGAAGTAAGTTGTGTGGGGGAATAGATGGAAAAATTTCTGGAAGTGTGGAATTTTGTAAAAGAGAAATGGCAATACTTTGTTTTGGTTGGAGTTGTTGTTGTTTTGGTGGTTGTTGCGGTTTTAGTTTACTTTTCTATCCAGATTGCAGAAGAAAATTCATTAAAAACAAAGTTTGATTTAGCTTACTTTTCGTACGTGAATTCTCC
>CALFVP010000084.1 GCA_937928175.1 uncultured bacterium
GAAATTCTAGCTAAAACACCAACACTATTCTCAACCAAAACAACTATAGTCCTATCCATACCATACCTCTTAAAAGTATATTTTAAATAATTCTTACCTTTATTTAAAAATTACACACCGAAACTAACAAAAACGCTAAACAAAAAATATTCACAAAATTAAATTAGATTTTTCGGAGTGAAATGGATTTCACTTAAAAACTTTTATTTTCAATGTACTTTACAAGATCAATTATCTTCTCTTTAATTAAATCTCTTATTTTTCTAACTTCATCAATACTTTTATCTTTAGGATCAGGGATATTCCAATCTATATACTCTTTAGAAGGATAGAAAGGACAAGTATCACCGCATCCCATGTTAACAACAAAATCAAATTTCTCTACATCTAAATCTTTAAACCCTTTAGGTTTTTGATTAAGAATTTTAACACCTATTTCTTCCATACACTGTTTAACAATAGGGTTAATTTCACTAGCTGGATTAGAACCTGCACTGTAAGGGTTAATTATATGTTTTCCAAACTCTCTGGCAAAAGCTTCAGCCATTTGACTTCTACCGGCATTCTGGACACATAAAAATAAAACGTTGTATTTTCCCATAATCCAAAAGACTAACGTATAAAAGTAAACTTTTAGAAAAGTATTTGTAAAACTAACGTTAATCTCTAACTATAGTCTTTACAATATTACCAGATTTATCTATTATTTCGACTTTTATTGGCATTTGTCCTATGGCATGAGTAGAACAAGACAAACAAGGATCATAACATCTTATACCAGCTTCTATTCTATTAAGCATACCTTCTTTAATATCTCCATTTTTTATATAAGCTTTTGCTATCTGATCAACAGTTTTATTCATACCTAAATTATTTTGTCCTGTAGCTATTATAAGATTGACTTTTGTTAATATTCCGTTTTCGTCTACCCAATAATGGTGGAATAGAGTACCTCTTGGTGCTTCAGAAACACCAACACCCATTTCTTTGTTAACTCCTCCGTAAACTCTATACTTACCTTTGTAAATTATAGGATTTTGTACAATTTCTTCTATTTTCTCAATACAATGTAATATTTCAATGAGTCTAGCGTAATGATACATAAAGGAGCTCAAAACTACACCGTTTGGTGAAAAGGACTTAAACTCTTTAAGTTCTTTATCTGCGAGGGGAGTACCCATACTTTTTGCAATGTTCAACCTAGCAAGTGGCCCAACTCTATACATACCACCAGGATAACCAAAAGATTTAAGGTAAGGAAACTTCAAATAAGAATGATCAGAAGTACTTTCTCCAATGTACTCGTAATATTTTCTAGGATCGACTTTATCAAGTACAATGTTACCGTTAGAATCAATAACTCTTATAAAACCATCATGATGGTTGTAAGATCCATCTTCGTTAACAAGCCCTAGGAAGTAGCTAGGAAAATTTCCAAAGTTTTCAACAACATCTTTGTTTTTATCTATGTAACTTTTGAAAAATTCGATACCCATTTTAGTAGTTTCTTTAACCTCAGGAATCCAATCAAGTATTATCTGTTTTTTATCTTCCGAGAGTGGTTCTCTAACACCCCCTGGTACAGCCCAAGCTGGATGTATCTTTCTGCCTCCCAACATCTCAATAACCTCCTGTCCAAACTTTCTAAGTCTTATACCTCTTCTTGCCAAATCTGGAAATTTTTCTATAACACCAAATATATTTCTTTTTGCAGGATCAGAATCAAATCCCAAGAGAAAATCAGGAGAAGAGAGATGGAAAAAACTTAGAGCATGGGATTGAACAATCTGAGCAGAATTCATCATATACCTAAGTAATCTTGCAGCTTCTGGTATCGTTATACCCATTATGTCATCACCAGCCCTAGCGGAAGCCAACAAATGACTAACCGGACATATACCACATATCCTTTGAGTTATACCTGGCATCTCGGTATACAGTCTACCCTCACAAAACTTTTCAAATCCTCTAACCTCAGTTACATGAAACTGAGCTTCCTCAACGTTTCCATTTTCATCAAGGTATATACTTATTTTAGCATGTCCCTCTATCCTAGTAACAGGATCAAGAACTATTCTTTTTTGAGCCATAATTTACCTCCTAACCATATCTATAGTTTTCTCTTGAAAATTCTGGTTGTTTATTTTCTAGTAAACATTTTATTGTATACCATATAGAATCAGCTGAAGGAGGACACCCTGTTAAGAAGTAATCTACTTTTACAACATGGGATATAGGAACAACTTTTCCCAAGAGTCTTGGAACAACAACTCTATCAGAAGGAACATGTTGATTATGAGTAGCCTTTTCAATATAAACACTATTCAAAACATCTTCAACTTTAAATAAATTCCTATAAGCAGGAACGTTACCAGTGATAGCACAATCACCAAAAGCAATAAGTATTTTACTTCTTTCCCTTACGATTTTAAGAACTTCAACGTTATCGGTATTAACAACAGCCCCCTCAACAAGAGTAATATCAACTTCTGGATAATCTTGATATTCTTTTATAGGTGTATGTAATTTCCAATCTGTTATTGGAGAAGACATAAACTCAGCAACTTGAGAAAGCTCAATAAGCCTTTCATCCAAATCCAAAAATGACATATGGCAACCAGAACAACCACCCAACCAAACTGTACCTATTCTTACCTTACCCATATTTTTGCCTCCCTTCCTTCAAGAATTCTTTGTAAGAAAGATCTATCTTTGATCATCTCAGATGATGTAGCATTTTTGTCAAATAGTGCTCCAACAGGGCAAACTTGCACACATTTACCACACTGTGTACAATCTTTATTTTGCCCCCAAGGTTCATCAAACCCCGTTGAAACTCTAACGTTAATCCCTCTACCTCTAAGATCCCAAACGTGAGCACCTTCAACCTCATCACAAACCCTAATACACCTAGTACATTTAACACATTTACTTTGATCCATCACAAACTTAGGATGCGAAGAATCTATTTTAAAAGATTGCCACAAGTAATCAAACCTGACGTGATCCATACCCACCATGTAACCAAGATCCTGTAACTCACAATGCCCATTCACAACACAAGAAGCACATATATGATTACCTTCAGAAAATAGAAGCTCTACAATCATCCTTTTGTAATTTTTCAATTTTTCAGTATTAGTTTTTACAACCATACCTTCTTGTATTTTAGTAGCACAAGCAGGAACTAACTTAGGCAATCCCTCAACTTCAACCAAGCATAACCTACAAGCAGCAACTGGTGTAAGACCCTTAAGATCACAAAGAACAGGTATTTGAACGTTATTTTCTTTAGCAACTTCAAGTATAGTTTGACCAACTTTACCAGTACACTCTATATCGTCTATTTTCAAAGTAACAACACTCATAAAAACCCCCTATAGGTAAGCATTAACAATATCAAATTGTTTAATTTTACAAACACCAGCAGGACATCTTTTTTCATTAATATGTGCAAGATATTCATCTTCAAAATACGTTATTGAACTTAAAACAGGATTCGGAGCCGTTTGACCAAGACCACACAAACTCATATCTCTAACCATATACGCAAGATCCTTTAAATTTTGGTAATCGACCATAGTTGCTCTTCCTTCGGTAATTTTTTGTAAAATATTTTTCATTACAGTAGTACCAACTCTACAAGGTACACATTTACCACAAGACTCATCTGCGCAAAACTCCATAAAGAACTTAGCAACATCAACCATACAAGTAGACTCATCCATAACTATAAATCCTCCTGATCCCATTATAGCACCTACTTGTCTTAAACTATCGTAATCAATAGGTAAATCAATGAATTTTTCTGGTATACATCCCCCCGAAGGTCCACCAGTTTGGACAGCTTTAAACTTCTTCCCCCCTTGAATACCTCCACCTATTTCATAAATCATTTCTCTTATAGTTATACCCATAGGTACTTCAGCAAGTCCTGTATTATTGATTTTACCAGCTAAAGCAAAAACTTTTGTCCCTTTACTTTTTTCTGTACCAATACTGGCAAACCAATCACCACCCTTTTCAATAATTGCATAGATGTTAGCAAAAGTTTCAACGTTATTAATGAGAGTTGGATATCCCCAGAGCCCCCTTTCAGCCGGAAAAGGAGGTCTTTGCCTTGGCATACCCCTCTTACCTTC
>CALFVP010000085.1 GCA_937928175.1 uncultured bacterium
AATAAAAATACTTCCTTTCTTAGCTATCAACCTAAAAAATCCTTCGTATTCCAAATCACCAAAAATTATATTACCATCAGAATAAATTTCTACATTACTACCAAAAGTAATATCATTAACAACGATATTACCCCCAACAAGCTCAACACGAACCTTAACTCTAAAAGGAATACCGTTAGCAAAAATAAAATTGCTTGTAGAAGTAAGATCAAATTTATTTGATTTAGCTAACAAAACTCTAATACTAATTTCTTTAAGATCTGTTGAGGGGAAATTGACTATCTCACTTTTTGGTATACAACTAAAAACAACAGTAATAAGAACAATAATGATAAAAGATAAAATAACATGCTTGATGAATCGCAATTCTACCTCCTTAAACTAAAATAAATTTGAAGAATTATAAAAGAAAAATAACAAATTTAGCAAGCCCACACAAAACGTACTCACTCAAAAATTAGTAAAGCAACTTGGATTTGTTCTTTATTACTACAAAAATTTATTTTATTGAAAACTTAAGGTAACATTAGTTACCCTTTTATAATATGGTATTGCTGATTATACTTTTTGCAATAATATCACCAAATATATTTTGTAACTATATACTAATACCGATGGATTACACTCAGACAGATCATTTAAAACCTTACGGCATAGTTTACAATTCTTTAGCAAATGGAATAGAAAGCTATTGGATACTAAATTACAAAGGAGGTAGCTTTTCTATTCCTTACAACAGAATAACAATAGAACTTTTAGAAAAAGATAAAATACTTTACAAAGTAATTTCAAAAGAAACATGGGAATCTATAGTAAACCTGACAAACAGTGAAAATATAAACGTAATAAAACTTACAAAAGCCCCTAAAATAGGACTATACAGATTAAAAATAGACTTACCTTACGATGATGCTGTCGAAATAGCGTTAAAGTATGCCAACATTCCATTCGTAGAACTAGACGATGAAGATATACTTGAAGACAAATTAAAATCACTAGAAATAGATTGGTTACATTTCGATCATGAAGATTTCACAGGACAATTTGGTAAATTCTGGGCAAATTATCAAAGAGAACCTTGGTACGTGAAAATGGTAAACTACCTAAATTCAATAGCTAAAAGGAAAAACTTCAATAGTGTAGCACAAATGAAAAAAGAAGTAGCCTTAAAAATAAGAAAGTACATAGAAGAAGGGGGATTCCTATTTGGAATGTGCGCAGGGACAGATACACTCGACATTGCTCTATCAAGTATAAACACAGATATTGTGCCAGAAATTTTTGATGGAACTCCAGTTGACCCTAACTTCAAAGAAAAGCTAGATTTTACAGTTACTCTAGCTTTTAAAAACTTTTCAATAATAACAGATCCATACGTATACGAATACTCTGATATAGATTATCCAAATTACTCAATAAACAATGCAACACATCCTAGATACTTTTATTTAAACGAATTTTCTGCAAAGTATGACCCAGTAAGTACAATGCTAGTTCAGAATCACTCTCAAGAGATAAGAGAATTTCTAGGACAAACAACAGCTTTTAACAAAAGTAAAATAAAAGAAAACATAGTAATACTAGCAGACTATGGTGATAAATTACCATCGTACGCTAAATACATAAGAGGAGAAATAGGAAAAGGTGCTTTTTGTTTCCTAGGAGGACATGACCCTGAAGATTTCGCACACTACATAGGAGATCCACCAACAGATGTATCACTAACACCAAATTCACCTGGATACCGCCTAATACTCAATAACGTACTATTTCCAGCATCAGAAAAGAAAAAGAAAAAAACTTAACTTGAAATGAAATATTGCACTTTTTCATAAATTCCATATGAATAGGATACACTTTTCGCTAAAAAAACTAAATGTTTCTGTTTTCCTTTTCGTTGGAATAAGTATACTTATAACTACAGTGCTACTAGCACTTATATCATTTCTTACTAATACACTTTTATCCTACACCAAAGGATCAAGTTTACTAATAACGTATTCCCAAAATTATGTATTCTCGGTATACGATAAAAATTTATTCTCTCAAGAAGAAAAAGTAAATTTAGAAAAAAAAATTCAAGGATTTTATGCTTTCTACGAGCTACTATTTTTTAAAGAAAGACCTCAAAAGGAAATAGAATCTCTGTGGTTAGATTTTGGTATGACAAAACAAGAAATACAAACCGTAATACTAGGAACGAAAGTAATGAGAAATTTTCCTATATTGGACAAAATAAAATTATCCGCAGAAAACGTAAAGAATAAACTTGATATTATCAAAAATGCTAGCCTACTAGAAAAAGAAAATATAAAAGAAATACTACATCTTTTGGAAGAATTTAACTACAATTTTTACTCAACAATGACACCTTTGATAAGTTTCGTACTGATAATTTCATCAATACTAATATCAGCAATACTTATCTTTTTCGGATATTACATTATAACGAATCTAATACCCCTAAATAGAATAATAAAAGTTATATCAGAAAAATTTAACCTTATCCTAAAGAAAGAGAAATTTGATAAAGTTGACATTATCGATCCAAGAAGTGAGTGTATAGTACTACAAGAAGCAGTAAACTCAATAAGTGATAAATTTAAAATTATCGAAAATAAAAAAGAAGAAATATCCAATAAAATGAACGAATTAATTTCATCCATTAACGAAAAAATGGAAATCACTAAAAATAACATTGAAGCTTTAAAAGAAGTAGGTAAAGTAATTGGTAATATCAAGGTAGATGCGTTTGAAAAAGAATTGGATACCTTTAACAAATCTTTTTCATTAATAGATTCTGAAATCAAAGACATTGTTAGAAACTTTGAGAAGTTAAGAAGTGTATCTGTTGAAATATTTGAGCCTATAGAAACAACTTACGAAATAATAGAAAAAGCATCAACTAAGTACAAACTAATAAAAGATATATCACTTAATTACATTTCAGAAACTCAAGAAATATCAAAGAGTATAACAAACTCTCTTGAGAAATCATACAAAGATACTACTAATTCTCTTGAAAACCTTAAAAAAACATCTCTGAATCTTCGTGGTATAGGTATAAACGCAACGATAGAGTTTTCAAGAATATCTTCCTCAGAACAATCTTTAACAAACATTGGATCAAAGATTGTTGAATTATCAAGAGACTTAAGTAAAATATTTGCAGATACCAAAAGCGCATTAGAAAAGCTTCAAGTAGAAATAAAACAAGATATAACAAGAATAAATAATTTTGCAGAAGCACTTAAAGAATCAGACAGAGAAATAACCGAAATATCATCAATACTATCAACTTTAGCAAAAGAAAAAGAAAAAGCAACCAATGAAATAGATAAAGCACAAAAATCTTTATCAGAGATCATAAATTCCATATCGAGTATAAATGAACAAAAAGAAACAATATTAAGAAGTTTTTTTCAAATTGATAACGCATTGAAAAATTTAAGAGAGTATATAGAAATTACTTCAAAAATCCAAAGTACCATTGAAGAGTTAACAGAAACATACGAGGTTATAAAATCTATAAATACTGAGGTATCTAAAGAAATAAGTAAAATCAGTGAAATATAGAAAAACCTTAAGGCACTTTTAAAAACTTTGAAAATAAAAGAATAATTTTTATATTTTCAATATGAAGCTTTACGAAATACTCAAGGAGAGTATAAAAATACTATCCTCTAAGGGTATAGAAACTCCGAAAACTGACTCTGAGATAATAATATCTCACATTTTAGGAATAAGCAGAGTAGAGATGTACCTTTTAAAAGATATGGAAGTAGAAGAAGATAAGAAAAAAGAAATTTTCAGCATAGTTGAGAAAAGAAGCAAATTTACACCTTTAGAATACATAATTGGCTACAAATACTTTTGGGGAATGAAATTTAAGATAAGAGAAGGGGTATTAATACCAAGGTTTGATACGGAAGCACTTATAGAGATAGCCAAAAACGTATGTAGGAATCCTAAACATATATTGGACATAGGTACTGGAACTGGTATACTAGGAATAACTTTAAAGAAACTTTTTCCTGATGCTTACGTTGTAATGACAGATATATCAGAATTAGCTTTAGAAAACTGTAGAGAAAACGTTTGTACACTTCTAACTAACTTAGAAGGAATAGAAATAATAAAATCGGATGTATTTGACAACATATGGGATGAAATAGGTTGGGGAAAATTCGATTTAATAATATCTAATCCACCTTACATATCAAGCAAAGATATGGAAACATTACCTGAAGACGTTAAGAAAGAGCCAATAAAGGCATTGTATGGGGGAATATTAGGGTTAGACTTTTACCTAAAAATTGCCGATAAAGCCAGAGAATTTTTGAAAAGTAACGGAAAGATAATACTTGAAGTGGGAGATGAAAAACAAGCAAAGAAAGTAAAAAAACTTTTTAATCTTAAGGGATTTAGAAACTTTATAACATTTAAAGACGTTAGTGGAAACGTGCGAGGAATTGTAGTACTACACTACTGAACTCACTTAGGAATTCTATGTGCTCCTTTCTTTTCAAGATCAATTATAGAATTTACAAAGTTTTCTAACTTTGATTTATCTTTCCAATCCATACTAGCAGAAAACTTAAGTCCAATGTCCGTAAGAGTATTTTCAATTTGTCCATAAATATTGACAACGGAAGAAAGAGTTTTTATAAAGGTATTATCAGGGAAATATACCTGACAAAAGACTCTCCTGCCAAGCCTTACGTATTTAACAAACAATGGATCTTTTACAATAACTCTCATACCTCCAACACTTATATCTATTATCTCTTGTGGTTCTTTAGTTATTATTTCAAAAGAACCTTCGGTTTCAAGTTTCAACGAAGCACCTTGAGAAAGTGACAAAAGCCTTTTTATCATTCCAGGAGACAACCTTTGAGATTTAGACATTACCCTAATCACACCTATAACATCATCATCAAAAAATATAGGTACAACAGCTTCACTAAGTATTTTGTTTGAAATATAGAACTGTTTTATTTCCTCAATACTTTTAATTATATCTGAATAACTTTTACCACTTTGAGAAAGGAATTTTATGTAATCTTCGTAAGTAAGAACAAAATCTTCTTTCAATTTGATATTTCTAGTATCTAAGACAGCAAAAGGCTTTTTCATAAGTTTAACGATCTGATAAACTACTCCTTTTTCTGACCCATCAAACAAAAAAACTTTAGCGAAATCATAATTTTCGCTTCTCCTTACATTACTTTCTATGGTTTTTAAAACAGCATCAATCTTTTGATAGAGGTTACTATCCTTTATAGTTGGATCAATAACCTTCATTGAAATTATAGAATACATATTGCTTACTAAAGGATTTCCTTTTATTGAAACTCTGACATACTTTCTTTTTGGGTGAATTATTAATCTAGTAGGTAATTTCAACGTAGATTTATCTACAAAAATAGTATCAAACTTAACAACGTTAGCACCGTAAGGAGATTCTGAAAGACAATTCTGACCAACGCATTCATCTATCGAAGAATTGGCAGTTACAACAGATACATCCTTAAGAATAATAACACCGGGTGAAAAATCTTTTATTTGAGATGAAACAGTTATACCATTTTCAGTTTTTATAGTCAAAGTACTTCTATTATCTTTAAGATAGATAAGTATTTTACTTATTCTATCGTAATCCTCAATAATCTCTTCTGTAACCATTTTCCCTCCATATAATTATCTAAAAAAATACAATAAAACTTTAAACATCCAAAACATTTTAAAGAGAAAACTATCACTTTAAGAGGATTAAAAATCCAAGGATTAAAAATTGAGAAAAACTTTTTCAAATCTATTTTTCCTAAACTACTGAAAACCATTTTCGAAATACTGAAAGAGATAAATTCAACGAATAATTTTGAGCGATAGAGCAAAGTCAAGTAGTTACTTAGTAACGGTAAAGAATACCTATAGTACATAAAAATTTTCTAAAATAAACTTAACTTAAATTTCAAATCGATATACCAATACACTACCAATTTTGGTTTGAGATAACCCTTAACCTCTATCCGAATATTTAAACATTCTATCTATATGATTCACGATTTCTGTGATTCTAACACCAAAATTTTCTTCGATAACAACAACTTCACCTTTTGCAATAAGTTTTCCATTAACGAGAATATCAACTGGCTCACCTGCTAGTTTATCAAGCTCAACTACAGATCCTTCTCCCAGCTGCAAAACCTCTTTAACTAGCATTTTAGTTCTACCTAATTCAACTGTTATCTGAACTGGAACATCCAATATCAAAGTAAGAGATCCTTCTGCCTCTACTGGTACCTCTTCAAGAGCTCCAAACTCAACAGGTTTTACAACCAATCTACCTTGTTCTTCTATATCACTTTTAGATTTTAGCATACCTCTTTCCGTCTCAGGCATCTTTTTAGTAGTGTAAGACAGAATTATCTGCTTAGCTGTACTTTGTGGAATAACAAAATAAACTTTACCTTGTTTAGTTCCAATACCCATTGAGAAAGAAATCATAATTAAAGGAACGTTAGGAAATGATACACTTCTAACATCGGGAAGTTTTTGGACAATTGGAGCACCAGCTGCTAAAGTCTTACCTGTTTTTTCTGATAAATTTGAAACAAAATTAGAAACAATCATTGAAACTGTTTGTTGGAAAATAGTTACAACTGCATCGGATAAAATGGTATTCGACTCATCACCCATAAGAGGGTTAGCTATTGCAAGCACAGAAGAGGATGGATAAACAAAATGAATTTCACCAGTAATGTTACCTGAGATGTTAAACCTCACATCAAGGAATTCACCAATAACTTCGGCTGCAATCCTTGCTATCTCAAAAGTATCAATTGTTATTCCAGAGACAACTATTTCTCTTCCTTGAATTTGAGCTCTAAGCATATTTCTTTGAGCTTCAAGAATCTGTTTGAATAGTTCTGTTAAGTTTGCTCTATCTACTTCAGTTAGAATTCCTTCTCCTGTATCAACAGTACCAGTACCACCAAAAGATTTAAATGCATCAAAAACATCAGTTGCACTAAGTAGTGCATCCATTTCCTCTTGTGAAAGATGACCTTCTCCTCCAAACATACTAATCCTCTACCTCCCTTAAAACTAATTCTAATATATCTTCTGATAATTTTTCTATTATACCAGTTATCTGAACAGCAACCTTTTTACCAACTCTACCTGGCCTACAGTAAAATTTGTCTTTATTTTCTATTTTCATTACCATGTTATCTTTCACACTTTGATCAAGCCTTATAACATCACCAACTGAAATCCTATTAATATCTCTAAACTTCAACGTGGTAGAACCAATAACAACACTAACATCTAACTCAACTTTGTTAAGAGTATCTTTAACTAAATCAAGCGTTTCTTTGGTCATAACCTTCTTTATACCAGAATACCAATACTGAGCACTTAACTTTGACATAATAGGCTCTATTGTAACATAAGGTACACACAAATTCATCATTCCTTCAGCTTCACCAATCTTAACATCGAAAGTTATAAGAACGACCATATCAGTAGGTGGTACTAATTGAGCAAATTGAGGGTTAACTTCAATGTTACCTAACCTAGGTCTAAGATCAATGACATTTGCCCAAGATTCTCTAAGGTTTGAGAGTATCCTAACGATTACACTTTCCATAACCGATTTTTCTATGTCGGTAAGTTCCCTATTGTCCTTTAAAGCTTCTCCCCTTCCTCCAAAAAGCCTATCTATTATAACAAAAGTTATAGTTGGATCAATCTCAAGCACAGCATTTCCTTTAAGTGGTTCCATATTTATTATACCAAGAGTAGTCGGAGAAGGAATACTCCTCGAAAACTCCTCATAAGTCAATTGATCAGTAGAAGCAACATGAACTTGAACAACTAACCTAAGCTGAGCAGATAAAAAAGTAGAAGTAAGTCTTGCAAAAGTCTCATGTATCATCTGAAGAGTCCTCAATTGATCTTTAGAAAACCTGTCAGGCCTTCTAAAATCGTAACTTTTTATATTTTTCTTCACAACAGAAGGAGACGGTTCTATACCTACAGAAGCAACCTCCTTAATCTCACCACCAGTCTGCAAAGCAGATAATAAACTATCTATTTCCTCCTGAGATAAAACGTTTGTCATACCCTCTCTATCTATATTATAAACATAATTTTTCTATCTATCAAATGTTTTTAAAAAACTATCAATATTTTTAAAAATTTTCGGAAATAAAAAAAATATAAAAAGTAAAAAAATACGAATTATATAATTCAAACAAAATTATACATATCAAAACCAAAATATTTTGGTGTTCGTTTTGCTAGGATACAAAAGGCAAAAAGAGTACGCACAAAATTGTGCGTGCATTTAATATACTGTAAATTCAACTCAAACATAAGAAATTACCAATAAATATTGGTATTTTAGTTAATAGTGTTAAATATCTCATTGTGCGTATTCCGTAAAGATTTCTAGAAAAGGAAAAAAGATAATAAAAACCAAAATATTTTTGTATTTTCACGCACAATCAAATGCACAAAATTGTGCGTGGTCTCAATCCCTCTCCAGAACTAATAAAACAAAACTTTTTCAGAAATATTTTGGTATAAAAATTTTCCCTAAATGCACAAAGTTAACATAATTTTTGGAAATTACGCACACAAATGCACATTACGCACAACAAACGCACAATCAAATGC
>CALFVP010000086.1 GCA_937928175.1 uncultured bacterium
AGATTTAATAAATATAAACAGTTACATAAAACTACTATCTTTATTGTTTTTTTAAGTTAAAAAATAGTAAGATAGTAAACGAAATATATAAAATATAAAACTGTAAAACAATGGACATAGAAAAGGTAAGAAAAAGGATACTAAACATAAAAAAAATGTTAGAAAGCGCATTAGCTATTACCAAGGATCCTAGAAGAATACAAAGTATAAAATCATCATTATTACTAATCATGAAAGATCTAAAAAAGATCGATGAAGGTAGTTTTTCTTTAGAAGATCTAAAAAAATACGAGTTTAGCAAAAATCTAGATTCTTTGGACGAAGAAAAAAATCAAATTTCTTTTGAAATACTTGAAACAATACCTCAAGTTTCACCATCTCCTTACTTGTCAGATAAAGATTTAATAAATATAAACAGTTACATAACATTTTTTGAAAAGGAGTATCTTCCCCTTTTTACGGTAAAATACTTAAAAGTATTATTCTCTTACCAGCACAAGCTAGATTACTTTTTTTCAGAATTTAGAAGGGTACAAATGTTACTTTCCAAATACGTAGAACTCATAGAGAACATTGAAAAAAGCGAAAATGAAATGTATATATCGGAAATGCAAAAACTCAAAAGAAAAAGATTTAGAGAACTTCTTTTCAACATAGAAAAATTTCTAGAAGAATTAGAAGAATTTCTAGAAGCAATACTAGAAAATCCAACTTCAGAAGGTGTATTGTTAGAACCACATTTTATAATAGAATTCCAGGAAGAAAACAAAATAATAAACAATATAGAAGCAATTGAAGCTATAAAAGATATGTATAAATTTGTAACGGAATTTAAAAACTATATAGGAATTTCTAGGTAGGAGGAGAAAACTATGGATCCAAAAACAGCTGTTTACAACACAATCATAGGTGAAAATTCCTTCTTTGAAGGAAAATTCATGGTAAACGGAGGAATAAAAATAGATGGTAAGTTTGAAGGTGAAATGCTTAAAGTATCACACGTCACAATAGGTACAAAAGGAAAAGTAAAAAGTAACATATCAGCATTAAGTGTAGTAGTTGAAGGAATACTAATAGGAAACATAGACGCAAAAGTGAGAGTAATACTTCTACCAACCAGTAGAGTATACGGAGATATAACAACACCCGAAATTATAATACAACAAGGAGTGATATTCGAAGGGAAAATAAAAATAGTACAAGATAAAAGCATATCAGTTAAAGATGAAATTGAAAAACTTTACAGAGGAACTTAATGTTCAAAGAAAACCTTTACAAAGTACCAGAATATATAAGTGGAACCAAAGAAAAAAACTACATTATAAGACTTTCATCAAATGAAAATAACTACGGTCCATCACCAAAAGTAATAAAAAAAATTAAAGAATTATCAAAGGTATCTTTCAAGTATCCAAACTCTTCATACAGTTCATTAAAGGAAGTAATAGCAAAAGAAAACAATGTACTACCTTCAAACGTAATACTAGGAAACGGATCAGACGAGATATTTTTAAATCTATTTTTGATATATCTAACTCCTAAAGATAGTATAGTAACGATTGAAAAAACATTCACATACTACAAAATAGTAGCATCAATCGTTGGTGCAGAAGTAATAGAAGCTAAAAGAGGAGAAAACTTTTCAATATCATGTAATAACATTTTAAACTCAATAAAAAAATCAACAAAAATAATAATATTTCCATCTCCTGACAACCCAACCGGTAGTATAATAAACAGAAATTGTATCGAAAACATACTAAAAAACATAAAAGAAAATACCTTATTCATACTAGATGAGGCATACTTCCAATTTGTACCCAAAGAAAAGTATTGGCAAAGTATAGAACTCATAGAAAACTACCCTAACTTTATAATAACAAGAACATTTTCAAAGCTTTACGGACTAGCAGGACTAAGAATAGGATACGGAATATGCCAAGAAGAAATTACAAAACTTTACGAAAAAATAAGAATGCCTTTTAACCTTTCACTCATATCATCTGAATGCTCAAAAGAAGCAATGTTAGACAAAGAATATTACAACGGTGTACTATCAAAGATCACTAAGGATAGAGAAAAATTAAAAAACGAATTCAAAAAACTAAACTTAAAAGTTTTAGAAGAATCTTTTGGAAACTTTTTATTCATAAAAGGACCAAAAAACTTAGACAAAAAACTACTAGACTTCGGAATAGTAATAAGAAACTTAGCATCTTTCGGATACCCCGACAATTACTACAGAATAACATTAGGAACAGAAAAAGAAAATATAAAACTTTTAAAAACACTAAAAAAAATTCTTGGAAATAAAAATGATTAGTCTGTTAATTTCCTTTTCAACAATATTTCTTTTAGAAATAGCAGATAAAACTATGTTACTAACATTAAGTTTATCAACAAAAATAAAAAAATCTGAACTAATCTCTGGGATACTTTTTGCTTCTTTTATAATAATGCTAATTCCAGTGTTAATTGGTAATTGGTTAAGTACATTACTACCTAGAGCAACCTTGGTACTGGCAAGCGGATTAATATTTTTGATAATAGGGATATTTTTTTTATTTGACACACCTGAACAAGAAAAGGAAAAAACTTTCAAACTTCCAGGGGCACTAATAGCGTTTATCGTCTTCACATTAGCAGAAATGGGAGATAAAACACAACTAGCAGCATTTTCAATAGCGATAAACTTAAAAAATACTTTACTAGTATGGCTAGGAGCATCATTAGGACTATTCATTCCTAACTTAATTGTAGCTCTAATAGGATCAAAAATATCTAAAATAAACCAAAAAATAACTAAATACGTATCAAGTACCATATTCATAACTATAGGTATACTAATAATATTAGAATACTTTGGAATAATTACTTGGTAACTTGGTAAGAAGTAATTTTTTCATGTTCAAAAGGAATATAGATAACATCATACCTAACTCTACCGTTATCAACAGCTTCCTTTACAGCTAACTCAGCTTGAGAAAGTTTAGAATTACCAGTTTTAACTTCAACAAAAACGATTTCTTTTATACTACCATTTTGGCTAATATCACTGTAACCATCAAAAACTATATAATCAACGGGAGATCCCAAAAATCTAGCATCCGATAGCTTATAACTAAAAAAAGGAGTAAGAGGAAAAATTTGTTCCGAAACCCTACCCTTAATAACAGACCTAGAAAAACTTAAAGCCATCTTTCTTTCTCTTTTAACTATATCACTAAGATCTCTAAAAAACCTAACTCTAGACACAAAATAACCAACCAAAATACCAAACAAAGACATCAAAATACCATACACAACAATAAACAAAACTAAAAATTCCATTTTCATAATCACCTATTATAGTAAACACCTCTAAACTTTTCAAATTCTTTACGTATATCCTTAGCTCTTTTGTAAATGTCTTTATTAAATTTTTTCTGTTTTTCCATTTCTAAAACAGCAAGATCTACAAAATTTTTAGCATTTTCTAAATCACCTTTTCTGTAATACACATAAGCTAAAGTATCAAGATAATTATAGTTATAGTCAAAAACCAAAGAAAACTTTGATAACCTTAAAGCTTCATCAAAATTTTTACCTTGAGTAGCCCAAACAAAAGCCAAAGAATTCATAACATCTGGATCGTACCTATTTCGAATAAAAACCTCTCTAAGAACATTCTCAGAAGCAGAATAATTCTTTCTATAAAAACTTATTGTAGCAAAAAGCATCTTGTAATAGTAAGAATTCTTATTATAA
>CALFVP010000087.1 GCA_937928175.1 uncultured bacterium
CAAAACGTAAGGACAATTAGTATCTATGATCTTTAATAAGTTAGGATTAGACTTCATTTTTTGTCTTTCTTCATCAGATATACCATGAGCCCTAATTATCGCTATTCCCCTTTCAGTATAACTAGAAACATCTTCATCAAATACCACGTTCTTCCCTTCATACTTTTTAAGAAAATTCTTATTATGAATGAGATCCCCCGTAACGTAAATTTTCTCAGATTCCTTCTCTAAAACTTCATCTAACTTTTCAACAGCTTTACTAACTCCAAAACAAAAACCTAATTCTTTCAAAACAACAACTTCCATACCAAACCAACTCCATAAAATACGTTTTTACAAAAATTTATCAAAGTACTCACAAAAAATCAAGTAATACATCACCTTTATCTAAAACATTTCTTTCCAAATTGAAAAAAAATAAAATCCACTTCTAAAATTTCTAAGATAATGGGGGGATATATGAAAGTAATTCTTATCAAAGACGTGAAAAACGTTGGGAAAATTGGTGAAATAAAAGAAGTATCAGACGGATATGCAAGGAATTATTTAATAAAAAATAAACTTGCCTTAGAAGCAACAGAAGGTAACATAAAGTTTGTCAAATCTCAAATTAAATCACTTGAGAAGAAAAACGAGAGGAAGTTTGAAAATGCAAAGGAACTAAAGGAAACACTGGAAAAAATAAGTATAACTATAAAATCAAAAGCAGGTGAAAATGGTAGATTATTTGGATCAATAACTTCTGATGACATATCAGAAGCCTTAAAAAAACAACATAACATTGAAATCGATAAGAGGATAATAGAAATAAGTGAACCAATAAAAACAGTTGGGACTCACGTTATAAACGTAAAGCTAGGAATGAACATAACAGCTAAATTATCTATAAATGTAGAAGGAGAGTGAAAAGGAGTAATAATCAATGAGAAAAATACCTAGAACGATGTCAACTCAACATCCAGACAACGCCAATATACCGTTTTTTTCAAATAGTCCAATATTACAAGGTGAAGATGAGATAAAAGAAGCTTACTATGCTTTTTCGTTTCTTGGAGTTGATGAAATAATGTGGGATGTAGAGGGCAAAGAAACAGATGAGTTTGTAATAAGAAAGCTTTTAACAGATTACCCTGAATTTTTTAAATCAAAAATAATGGGAAAAGACGTATTCATAACCTTAAGAGTTCCAAACCCAAATTACGAAAAAGGCGAAGGAAAACTTTTAATAGAAACTTTAGAAAGTATTCCTAGATCTTACGACACAGCTCAAGTATTTTACCATAATCCTGATGTTGTACCTATATTCGAAGTTATAGTTCCAATGGCAGATATCGAAACAATAAACAGAGTATACTACTACTACAAAAATATAGTTGTTGGTAAAGAAAATAAACAATTCTGTGATACAAACCTAGACCTAAAACTTAAAGACTGGATAGGAGAATTTTTCCCCAAAAGAATAAACGTCATTCCCCTTTTTGAAGATATAGAAGAGATACTAAACTGTGACAAAACGATAGAGAAGTTTTTGGAAGATAAAAAAGATGACATAGAGTACCAGAGAGTGTTTTTAGCCAGATCTGACCCAGCAATGAACGATTCATCTTTAAGTGTGATAATAGCAATAAAACTGGCTTTAGAGAAGCTTTACGAACTACAGCAAAAAACTGGAATAACGATATACCCAATACTAGGTTGTGGTACAGCACCATTTAGAGGGAATTTCTCGCCTAAAACGTACAGATTCGTAATAGAAAATTACCCAAGTGTAGCAACGTTTACAATCCAATCGGCATTTAAGTACGATTTTCCAATAAAAGAAGTCCAAAGAGCAATAGAAAACGTAAACCTAACACCCATAAAACCACCAAACTATCTAAAAAGTAAAGATAAACTTATGGAAATAATGAAAAAAGTATCAGAAACGTACAAACTACAGCTTGCAGAAATAGCACCTATTGTAAACAATCTAGCAATATTTGTGCCTAAAAGAAGAGCTAGAAAAATACACGTAGGACTATTTGGATACTCAAGACAAACAGACGAAGGAATTACTTTACCAAGGGTAATATCATTTTGCGCCGTCCTATACTCATTAGGTTTACCACCAGATATACTAGGACTAAGTGCTTTAACAGATGAAGATATAAAATACGTAGAAATAGCATTCCCAAGGTTCAAAGAAAAAATATCAGAAACCTTATCAATGTACAACGAAGAAGTATTAGATATACTACCGTATTCAATAAGGGATGATATAAGAAAAAGTGTAGAAAAATTTAACTACAACATAAACTTAGATCACTACGAATTCTCTAACGATTTAGTCAAAAGGGTAAAAGAAAATAGATTAGATACAAAAATAACAGATTTAATAGTAGCATCTGCAAAAGTTAGAAAATTCTTAGGCTAAAGATCATACTTTTATTGTAAAGAGAATTGGTAATTTCTTAAAATATTTAAACCCTACGATAGAGGAGAATGGGGAGTTACGAAAACGGGGCCTTCGTGAGAAGGTTTTAGGAACTATATTGGGGTGCGGATGTAGGATTCTTAAGGCAAAACCTTAAGAATAAACAGAAGCACTTCCTGCGTTCCTATTGTTTTTGGGTATGGGCCCATACGGTAACTCTACCGACCTCTATTGTGGGGATAAAACATTACCTAGGGGGTTAGGAATATGCCACCAAAACAGGAAGGAACAATAAACAGCATAATAGGAGAAGGTTCAGTTTTCCAAGGAAAATTCTACGTAAACGGCTCAGTACAAATAGACGGTAAATTCGAAGGTGAAATATCAACAAATGAACAAATAATAATAGGAGAAACAGGAAAAGTAAAAACAGACGTACTAAGAGCAAAAAGCGTAACGGTATCAGGAGTAGTAATAGGCGGAATAGAAGCTCAAGAAACAATAAAACTAAATGAAACAGGAAGAGTATTAGGCAATATAATAACCCCACAACTTGAAGTTAAACCAGGTGTAATACTAAAAGGAGAAGTAACAATAACAGCAGGACAGAAAAAAGACGTAGATAAAATAATAGAAGATTCATACAACTCAGGTCCATCAATACCAACATCTAAAGAGTTTCTGGATAAAAAATTCGAAATATAAAAGTATTTACTTTTTATTCAAAACTTAGTATATTTAAAAATTATGGGAAAATACCTATTAATTATAATAACGTCTTTCTTAATTTCTTCGAAATCTCTAGGAGAAGAATACTTTTTAGTAAAATTCGGTAAAGAAGTTAGAACAAACAAAGTTGTAGAATCAAACAATAAAGTTATAATCTATAACGATGAAATTTACCAGTATTTTGAACTTTCGAATAACTATGACACAAAATCCTGGACTTTAACCAATTTTTCTAAAAAAACGATAATAAACGGAAAAAAAGAAGGTAATACCATAAAATTGGAAAAAAAATCAGAAAACAACAGTAACGTAAAAGAACACAAGATTGATAATAATCCTTGGTACCAATCCTGGGAAAGTTCTTTAAGAGTACTATTATTTTCAGAAGAAAAAGAAATAACATTTTGGGCAATAAACCCAGATAACCTTAACATAAGCAAAATGAAAGCAGTAAGAGAAAATGAAGAAACCATAACCATAGGTAACAAAAACTTTAACGCCGTAAAAATAAAAGCTTACTTTGACGGTCCTGCATCAATATTTGGAAACCTATACTATTGGTACAATAAAAACAATGGTAAAATACTAAAATATAAATCAGACTTTAAATTTCTTAATTTCGAGGTTGAAAAAATTATAAACTAAAAACTCAAAAAATCTCTTAAAAATTTACTGTAACAAAAATTAAAAAATTGTTGTAAAATGTATATATGGAAAAAGAAGAAATAATTTATTTAAACAACAAAGGATTTGGATTTAAAAGGTACTCTTACATAAAAAATACGTTTGGATCAATACTAAACATTCCAAAAGATTCAATTAATGAAGTATCCAAAACTCTCAGAATAAGAGAAGAAAAACTAAAAAGTATTCTAGACGAAGGAATCGAAAAGGAAATAGAAAGAATTAAAAAGATTTTAAAAGAACACGGTATAAATTACTTAACAATAGAAGACAAAGAGTACCCTGAAAGACTAAAAACAATTTCGGATAAACCAATAGTAATATACTACAAGGGTGATGTATCACTACTAAACCACAGTGTAATTTGTAGCATAGTCGGTACAAGGAGAAACGATGAAATAGGGAAAAAACATACCAAAGAAATAGTCAACATTCTAGTAAAAAACAATGTAGTGATAGTTAGCGGGCTTGCCAGAGGTATAGACATAATAGCACATAGAAGAACTTTAGAAATTGGTGGGCAGACAATAGCAGTACTAGCAGGTGGACTGAATAACGTTTACCCAACAGAACATAAAAAAGAATTCGAAGAGATTTCTAAAAAAGGGTGTGTGATTTCTGAATTTCCACCGAATACTCCTTATCTAAAAAGAAACTTTTTCGTTAGAAATAGAATAATAAGTGGGCTAAGTGACGTTGTTATAATAACACAAGCACCAGAAAGATCAGGAGCACTAATAACAGGTGAATACGCACTAAAACAGAAAAAAACACTCATGGTAATACCTGGAAACATAGAAAACCTATTGTACAGAGGGTGTAACATCATGATAAAAAAAGGAGCAATACCAATAATAGATTACAAAGATATACTTGAGGAATTGGGGTACAAAATCACCAAAACTAGCTTTCAACAAGAAACTAACCAAGAACTATCTGAAGAAGAAAAGTTTATATATTCCTTCATAACAAGAGAAATATCAATAGACGAACTATCAGAAAAAACAGGTATTACTATAAATAAAATCTATCCTTTATTACTCTCGTTAGAAATAAAAGGAATGATTGTACAAAATATAGGTGGAACATTCTCAAGAACAGCAAACAATCAATAAAATTTGATTTCAAAAACGTAGTTTTTTATAATTTTAGTAGCCAATTTAAAATTGGGTTTTTGGGAGGTAAAAAGTATGATGTTGGATAGTAACAAATTAGAAGATCTTTTAAAAAAAGCTTCAGAGTTAATTGAAAATAAGAAGTACGTAGATGCAATTTCACTTCTTGAAGGAAAGGCACAAGAGATTAAAAACAATATTGACCTTTTATACCTTTTAGGTACAGCTTACAGAAAAAGTTTAATGTTCGAAGAAGCTATAAAAGTATTTGAGAAAATAATATCCTTAGATCAAGAAAACAAAAAAGCATTACTTGGACTTGCGGATTCCTGGAGAGGACTTAAGAACTGGGAAAAAGCTCTTAAAGTTTGGGAAAAATACATACAAATAGATCCTAAAGATTCACTTGTAATAACTAGAATTGGAGATGCTTACAGAAAGTTAAAAAATTACCAAAAAGCTGAAGAGTACTACTTAAAAGCAATAGAACTAAACAGTAAAAATAAATTTGCTCTTATGGGCATAGGAGACATGTTTTACAAACTAGAAGACTTTGACAAGGCTTTAACGTACTGGGAAAAATTAGTTGAAATAAGACCTAATACCCTAAACGTATTAACGATGATAGGAAACATTTACAGAAGAAAAAAAAACTTCTCAAAAGCAGTTGCATATTATCAAAGAGCCTTAGGTGTTGATTACGAAAACTTTTACGCGCTTTACGGAATAGCTGACTCACTTAGAGGAATGGGACAATATAAAGAATCACTCAAATACTGGATAAGACTAGCAGAAAAGTACCCCGATAACCCCAAAATTCTAACAAGACTAGGAGATACTCTTCTCAAAATAGGAAAAGAAAACGAAGCAGAAATAACATTAAATAAAGCACTTGAAGCAGGATACAGTAAATACGCACTAATAGGCCTTGCAAAAATAAAATCAAAAAGAAAAGAATACCAACAAGCTGTAGAAATATGCAACTCATTAATAAAACAACACCCAGACGATGTAAGAATAATACTACTACTTGGAGAAATATACGAAGAAATGGGATTAAAGAAAAACGCAGAAATGCTATACAAAACATCACTCCAGAAATTCAAAAACAACAGAGAACTATCAGCAAGACTAAGCAGACTCTCATTAAAAAACTTTGAAGATAGTATAGAAAAAGTCTAACACTTTACAAATTCATACTTTTTCCGTAAATTCTTACATGCCGAAAACTAAAAAGAAATTTAAAAATCCAAATCAAAAAAAATTAAAAAATCAAAACCCATACTTTTACAAAATCTTAACCATAACTCTCCTAATAACTACAATAGCAGGAATTCTATACATACTTTACGATATATACCAAAATAATCTAAAAAATTTTGCAAACTCCATCTCAAACAAATCAACAATAACTAACAACGTAAGTAAATTAGAAATCCAAGAAGAAACACCACACTTGGAAGAAAAACAACCCGAAACACTTAAAGAAACAAATAATTTAACAAAACAACCAAAAAAAACAGAGAAAAAACTATTCTTATACAAACTAGAAAAAGATAAACTAACACTAATACCAAAAAGCATTACGATAGAAAACGAAAATACAAAAGAAAACGTATACGAAATTTTTAAAGCTATAAAAACTATCAAAAACTCAGACAAAGAAATATCACTAGTTCCCCAAAAAGTGAAGTTAATAGATTACAAAATAATTGAAAACACTCTAGTGCTAAACCTTTCAAAAGAGATAGAAGAAAACGAATACGGTAGTAAAGGTATACTTTACTCAATATACCAAATAGCCTATACCTTAGGAAATTTTACTGAAACTAAAAAAGTCCTAATTCTAATAGAAGGAACAAAACCTAAATACTTAGGAGGGGAAGGAATAGTATTTGAAAATCCAATTGACATAACAAAAAAACACAGTCTAGATTAGATTTGGAAAATTTTTCCCAAAGTTACTTTTACCAAACTAAATGCACTTTTGACATTTTTCTTATACTTTATACTTGGCACTAGAAAAAGCGAAATCAATACTCTCCCAACTAAAGTTAGTAGAAATAAAACTTCATAAACCTTAAAAGTTTTGTACAATACAAATAAATTCATACTCTCAAGTACGGTAACAACAAAAGCAGATACAACGCTACCAACAAGTATAGCAAAACCGTTTATTGCACTAATTACAGAAAAAAAGTAATCTTTAAACTTTTGTCTAACTTCTGAAAATATAACGTACATAAAAACAGATTCATAACCACCAGAAAAAATTCCAGACAAAAAAGGTTCAACAAAAGAGAGTATAAACCAAAGTTCTTTAGGTACACTAAACCAAAGAAACATAGTCAAACACAATCCCAAAGTAGAAAGTTGTAAAACGCTTCTGGGACCAAACTCATCCAACATTTTACCCCAAAAATAACTTGACAATGTCATACTCACCGCATATATAGAAAACTGTATACCAAGATACTCCGTTGACAAACCGAAATTTTTAACTATCTGTACAGGTATAAATGGCACACCTATCGCTGAAACACCTTCAAAAAGCATAAAAAATATTACTATACTTCTTAACTTCTTAAACTTCAAAGAATCAAAAGCTAACTTCAAAAAATCTTTAAAGTCAATATTTTGGGTTTTTGTTTTAATATCAAACTTAAAACTATACAACCAACTGCTTATTAATCCAATAGCTGCTACTATGGAAAAAAGTATAACAAAAGCAACCTCAACTCTACCAAGTTCAGAAAAATACTTAATAACGTACCCACCAAAAAGAAAACCAACCAACAAAAAGAAGGTTGTAAAAGTTTTCCTAATACCTAAATACCTACCTCGTGTATCTTCAAAAACAAGTAAATCCATCCACCTCATCCATATAACCATTAAAAACCTAAAGAAAATAAAAGATATTAAGGTAGAAAATATAAATATACCTAAAGAAATCTGAGATTTACCAAAAATAAGAAGAGAAATAGCAGGAAGTATGAATATACACCTATATACAAGGTTAACTACAATAGCAGATTTTTTTCTCTCCCCTACTCTAACAAGGTAATACCCACTTAAAATACCTAAAAATGAAAATATAAACTGTGAATTAGGTATGAAAGAAATCCAAAAATCAGGTCCATTCAGAAATATTATAAAACTCTGTAGAAAAAACCCTTGATGTAATATAGCAACAGATATCGAAGAAATACTACCTTCAATAATAGATATCTTAAGAGAAAACTCTCTTTCTTTTCTCCACTTTTCCATAAAACCTAAACACTTACAAAGATATCTATTAAACTGTTAGGATCAAAAAACTCTTTGTAAGTTTTTATAGCAAAATTATCTGTCATACCTGCTATGTACCAAGATGCAAGCCTATACCTCCATTCTTCGTTATTTCCAGCTTCAAACCAATCCCAATATTCTTGGTATTCTTTAGGATACAATTCCTTAGAATTCTTTTCAGAAAAAACTTCAAATAACTTTTCGATTATCA
>CALFVP010000088.1 GCA_937928175.1 uncultured bacterium
CAGAATGTTTTTCCATATATTCAGACATGTCAATTCTTATCATAGCCTTTTCGGTATCAAAAAGAAACCAAGCTAAGGTTTTAGCAAGTTCAGTTTTACCAACACCTGTAGGACCAAGAAACAAAAATTATCCTAAAGGTCTATTTTCATCTTGTATACCAGCTCTTGCTCTTCTTATAGCATTTGAAACAGCAATTATAGCATGATCTTGTCCAACAACTCTTTTTCTAAGCTCATCTTCCATCTTGATAAGTCTTTCTCTTTCACTTTCAAGCATCCTTTTAACAGGAATACCTGTCCACTCAGAAACAATTCTAGCTATATCCTCCTCACTAACTTCCTCTCTTAATAAAGCACCATCTTTCTGTAATTCTTTTAACTTGTTAGTAAGCTCCTCTATCTTTCTCTGATTCTGAGGTTTTAACCCATACCTAATCTCAGCAACTTTATTGTAATTAGCCTCTCTTATATACTTTTCTTCAAGTGTATTAAGCTCATCTATCTCTTCCTTAAGTTTCTTTATCTGTTGTATTATTTCTTTTTCCTTTTGCCATCTAGATTTAAGGGAATTTAATTTTTCTTTAAGGTTACTAAGATCACTTTCCAATTTAGCAAGTTTTTCTTTAGATTCGCTTGAATTTTCTTTTTCAAGAGCATGTTTTTCAATTTCAAGTCTTGCTATAATTCTATTAAGTTCATCAATTTCCTGTGGCATACTATCGATTTCCATTCTTATTCTAGACGAAGCTTCATCGATCAAATCTATAGCCTTATCAGGTAAAAATCTATCAGTAATGTACCTATTTGATAAAATAACTGCAGAAGTTATAGCTTTATCAGATATCTTTACACCATGGTGGACCTCATATTTTTCTTTTATACCTCTAAGTATAGCAATGGTATCTTCAACGGAAGGTTCAGAAACAAAAACCGGTTGAAATCTTCTCTCAAGAGCTTTATCTTTTTCGATATATTTTCTATACTCATTTATAGTAGTGGCACCTATAACTTTTATTTCTCCTCTAGCTAAAGCAGGTTTTAGCATGTTACCTGCATCCAAAGCACCTTCAGCAGCACCAGCCCCAACAATCATGTGAATCTCATCTATGAAAAGAATTATTTCACCGTTAGAATCAACAACCTCATTTAAAACTGCTTTTAACCTTTCTTCAAATTCACCCCTAAACTTAGTACCAGCAATAAGAGCACCCAAATCTAAAGCCAATATTCTTTTCCCTCTAAGACCTTCAGGAACATCGTTATCAACAATTCTTCTAGCAATACCTTCAACTATTGCAGTTTTACCAACTCCAGCTTCACCTATAAGCACAGGATTGTTCTTTACTCTCCTAAGAAGTATCTGCATCACTCTCCTTATCTCACTATCTCTACCAATAACTGGATCAAGTTTCCCAACTCTAGCTAATTCTGTTAAATCCTTAGTAAACCTCTGTAAAGCATTAAACTTCTCCTCAGGCGATTCATCCGTCACCCTCTTATTACCCCTAACTTCCTTAACCAGAGAGAAAAAATTATTGTAAGTTATACCATACTTCAACATCAAATCTTTAAGTTGACCGTTAGAACTCCTAAGTACCCCTAACATAAGATGCTCAGTAGAAATAAACTCATCCTTAAACTTACCAGCTTCCTCTATCGAATAGTCAAGCGTTTTCTTAAGATCACTACCAATATAAGTACTACTTATCCCCTGTATCTTAGGTTTTTGAGATATAACGTAATTAACCTCCCTCTTAAGATCATCAATCCTAACTTCCATACTCTTAAGTATTGAGTAAACTAAATTTTCACTATCACTAATCAAAGCTAAAACTAAATGCTCGTTATTTACCTCTTGATTATCGTTTTTATCAGCTATTTCAGTTGCCTTCTGTAAAGCTTCCCTTGACTTTACCGTTAACTTCGAAATATTCATACTCAAACCTCCTATCTAAATATATAGCAAACATCATGCCAAACAAAATACCACTACATAAATACTTTACTAGTCAAACTAAAAAATCCCCAAACCCTAAAACTGTTTAAAAATTACAATACTGTGTGTAAAAAGTATACAGATTATAAAACATATAATTTAACAAATGAAAATATTTAACGAAAATGTTAGTATGATATTTTCAACTTTTACTAAGGATGGTAAATTACTTGATATAATAAAAAGGAATTTAAATGCTGTAGTAATAAGGCATAATGTTATTGCTGACAATATAGCAAACGCTGATACTCCGGGGTTTAAGAGAGCTGAAGTGAGTTTTGAATCTCAACTTAAAAGAGCATTAGATTCGGAAAAAGAACCAAAGTACCCAACTAAGATGACGCACATCAAACATATACCTTTTGACGAAGTAATAGACTACAAAACTGTAAAACCCAGAATAAGTATAGAATACGACACTTTTTACAGAAACGATAAAAACGGTGTTGATATAGACAAAGAAATGGTAGAATTTACAAAAAACGCAATGAGGTACAACCTTCTTGTTGAAATGTACAATAGAAACATCAAAAAGATAGAAATAGTAATGAGATCTAGTGCGTAAAAGGTGTGACACTTTAACCTACTTTAAAAAATACTTACTTACTTTTACTACAAGGTAGAAATACCTTTACTACTGCTCCTTTTCCTTCCTCACTCTCTATTTTTATAAAACCACCATGATCAACAACAATTTTCTGACATATCGATAACCCCAATCCCGTTCCATCCGGTTTAGTAGTAAAAAAAGGATCAAATATTCTACTTTGTATACTTTTTGGTATTCCTATTCCATTGTCCTTTATTGATACTATAACGTAATTTTTGCCATTTTCTGAATAATTCTCAGACCCTATCTCTATTTTTCCTTTGGGACTATTTATAGACTGAATAGAATTTATTATAATGTTACTGAAAACCTGCAAAAGTAAACTATAGTTACCTCTAACTACTAAATTATTGACAATAGAATTCTTAACTTTAATATTTTTCTGTTCTAATTGGTACATAAAAATGTCCAAAACTTCAGAAATAACAGAAGATAAATTAACATCAGAAAGCTCATAATCAACAGGTTTTGAAAACCTCATAAAACTGTTAAGCAAATTTACTATTCTTCCGATATCTTTTGAAACAACTTCTATAAACTTATCTATAAATTTTTCATCATTCTTTTTAATCCTTAGAAGTTCTATAAAACCACTTACCGAAGATATGGGATTTCTTATCTCGTGAGCTATACCAGATATAAGTTCAGAAATCATATTCATCTTTTCACTCATAACGTACTTATTTATTAAATCTTTCTGATATGTAATATCCTCTATTGTCCAAAGAATTTCTATAACTTTACCAGACTCATCAAGTATAGATTGAGCTTTAACATTGTAAAAATTATTATCTATCTGTAACTCGATACTCCTACCTAAAAAATCATCTAAATTTTTACTCGAAAAACTAGAAATAATTTTTTCAACTAAACTATAAAACTCTCTTTTGTTCACGTACTTTATACTATAAACGTTATCTGTCATAACTATTATACTAGCAATATTTTCTATTATTTTTTTGTTAAACTGATTTAGGAAAAACAATTCTTTAAACATCAAGTGATTTTTAATTACTATACCAGCAGGATCAAGCAGAATACTAAGTTTATGTATATCATTATTTGAGAATGGAAAATAATTTATTCCTACCCGCTTATTAGCTAAAAACACAACTCCAACAATCTCATTTCCAAACTTTATTGGGTAGGATATTAAATTTTTTACACTTCTATCTTCTAGTTCAATAATACCACTAATCACTTCATGATCTATCGCAACAACATCATCAATTTTTCTACTTTTAATGTAATTAAAAATGATTTGAGTTACTCTATCGTCTAACCCTAGACTAAAAGTAAACACTGGATTCATCTCATTATTCAGCAATACTATACTACCAACCTCAACACCTATTTCGGAAATTATATTATCAAGTATATAAGCTAAGAATAGTTCCTTATTTATTGGAGTTGTTATTGACTTATAAAAATTCAACAGTGTTTCAAGATCCCCAATTCTATCGATAGTACTAGCGGTAATTTCAACCATATCAAAGATATCTTTAATTGAAAGGGCAACCAACCTAAATGCAGAAATTTCCCTAACTCCTAGCTCTTGCAAACTACTAACACCAACCAAAACTATTTCATAACTTTTAGTGCTAAAATAAAACGAAATAAAATTTCTACCATACAAGTTCCCAAAAAAGAATGAAAAACCGTACTTTTCGTACTCTTCTTTTGATTTAAAAAATACCTC
>CALFVP010000089.1 GCA_937928175.1 uncultured bacterium
ATTTTTGTTAAATTTAGTTTGTTATGAAGGTTTATTTTTTTTGCTTATTGGTTTTTGTTTCTTTGGTTAGTGGATGTTTTGGCGGAAATGTTAGGTATGAATCTAAAGATATTGAAAGAGAGGTAAAAAAGAAAAAAATTAAAGTTAGTTTTTTAGATGGGGGGGACTTTGATCTTAAGTATAGAAGTTATTTTCAAGATAGGGTTAGGAGTTATTTTTCTATTGGCACGGAGACTGTTATTATTGAGGGTGACGATTACGATTTTTTTGTTAGAGTTAAAGTTTCTAATTTTTTGTATATTTTGGATGCTAAAGGAGAGACTTACACCATAAGATTGGATTTTTTGGTTTTGGTTGATGTGATTTCTTTTGATGGTGTTTATTTGCTTTCAAATGATACGTTTAGTTATACTTTTGTTACTAACTTACCGTTTGAGGTTTTTTATAGACCTTTTGAAAAGGATTTATTTTTGCAGAACGTTTTTTATAAATTCTTTGATGATAGTGCTTTGAATTTAGTTTACTTTGCTTCAACAGGTTGGAAAGGAGATTACGGTTACTATACAATAAAAGATGGTTTGATACAAAGGATAATCGGGGTAAGTACTAATGAAACACCCACAAAAAGAACAAACAAAAGGAATATACCTGTTGTTGGGGGAGAATGAATTTGAAAAAAGTCAGTTTTTAAAAGATCTAATTCAAAATTTTTCTTTGGGTAGACAAGTTGAAGTTAGTTATATAGACGATAGTAACGAAAACGCTTTTCAGGAGTTTGTGAAAATGTTGTCAAGTTCTTCGTTGTTTGGTTCTTCTAAAGTAGTAGTAGTTAAAAACGTTGATAAAGTTTTTTCCAAATCCGAAAAATCTAAAGTTATTGATTTGTTAAAAAGGTTTAGAGATGAAGATATTTTGATTGTAATGACTTCTTCTTTGTATAGCCATAAGTTTGACAAATCTATTTACAGTTTTGTTGAGCAGTACGGTGTTGTTAAGGTTTTTGGTAAAATTTTTGATTTTGCCTTAAGTAAATACGTTTCAGATCTTCTTTCTAAAAATTCTATTGAAGTTCGAAAAGATTTGATTGAGTTTATAATAGAAAGAAATGGCCAAAATGTTAACGGTATTGCCGAAGATATAAATTACGTAAGGAATTATTTTAACTTAGGTGAGTTTGTAGAAGCTGATAAAGCTATCGATTTGCTTTTGAATAAATCCGGTGAAGGTAATATTTTTGATTTACTTAACGCTTTGATTAAGGGTGATAAACATAGAGCTATACTTGTTTTGAATGAATTGGTTGATAGAGGTGAAGATATACAATCTTTACCTTCAATAATTTACTCTCAAGTTAGAAAAATAGTTAAAGTTAAGAGGCTTTTAGGTAGTAATTTTTCTGATGATGAGATATGCAAACAAGTTGGAATAACTAGTTTTGAGCTTAGAAACTTAAAAGCGTTATCTAAAAATGTTGATAAGGATAGAATTGTTTCTTTGCTAAAGTTTTCTTTAGAGGTAGAGAGTTCTTTGAGAAGTTATAGTGTTACTGTGATGTTGGCTAATATTGAAAGGTTTATAATTCAAATGTTTTAGGGGAAATTTATGTTTAAGGATGTTGTTAGGGTGAAAGTTATTGCTGGTAGGGGAGGTGATGGATGTGTTTCGTTTAGGAGGGAAAAGTATGTTCCTAAGGGTGGACCTGATGGTGGTGATGGTGGTAAAGGTGGAGATTGTATCATTGTTGTAAATGAGAATCTTTCTACACTTTCTCATATAGTTGACGGTGCTATTTTTAGAGCTAAAAACGGTATGCCTGGCAGAGGTGGTAAGTGTCACGGAGCTAATGGAGAAGATTTAATAATAGAAGTTCCTAAAGGTACACAAGTTATAGATGCTAAAAGTGGTAAATTGATAGTTGATATGACAGAGGTTTATAGGTATGTAGTTGCTAGAGGTGGTAAAGGAGGGCTCGGTAATTGGCATTTTAAAAGTCCAACTAACCAGGTACCTACTCAATTCACAAAAGGAGAATTGGGTGAAGAAAGAGAAATTATATTGAACCTTAAACTTATAGCTGATGTTGGTTTAGTTGGGTTTCCTAACGCTGGTAAATCTTCTATAATAAGGAAACTTACAAACGCTACTCCAAAAGTTGCTGATTATCCTTTTACTACTATTGATCCAGTTTTGGGTGTTATGGGTTATCAAGATAAGAAAATAGTCATTGCAGATATTCCAGGTATAATTCAAGGTGCAAGTAAGGGAGTTGGGTTGGGAATTGAATTTTTAAAACATATTGAAAGAACTAAATTTCTTGTTGTTGTACTTGATATTGTTGATAAACCCTGTGAAAAGATGAAAATATTACTGAATGAGTTAGTAAGTTTTAAAAAAGATTTGCAGGAGAAAATAAAACTTATAGTATTAAATAAAATTGATTTACTTAGTGAAAGCGAATTAAAACAAGTTGATAATATAAAAAAACAAGTTAAAACTTTACTTCCTGAGGATGGTGAGTACAAATTTTTTTTCGTTTCAGCTCTTTTAGGTGAGGGTATGGATAAACTTAAGTTTGGTATAGTTAAAGAGTTTTTGAAAGATTAATTTTTTGAAAAAGTAAGTATTTGTTTGAAATTTATTTTTGTTTTCATTCAAATTAACAAAAAGTTTGGGGGGTGTGGGTGTGAAGATATCGATAATGTATGTTAGGGCTGGAGCTGGACATATTTCTGCTGCTAGAGCTTTAGCTGATGAACTTAATAACCTTTACAAGGATGTTAATGTTTTACTTTACGATGGACTTGAAGGATCACCAGGTTTTGTTAGAAATATCATAGAAAAAGGTTACTCTGTTGCTTCTAATTTTTTTCATCCTATATGGATGGGTATTTATGCTTTTAGTAAACTTTACTTCGTTAGAAAGATTGAAGTTGACATTGTTTCAAAGTATGTAAAGGAGAATTTAAGGAAGTATATACTTAAAGAGAGACCTGATAAGATTGTTATAGATCATTTCTTTTTAATAAAACCAGTTTACGAAATTATCAAAGAAGAGAATTTGGGTATAAAGGTTTTAGTTATCGCTACGGATCCGTTTACATGTCATCCCATATGGTTTACTTACCCTGATATGGATTTAGTTGTTTTTAGTGATAGGATGAAAGATTACGCTGTAAAACATGGTGTTAATAGTAGTAGGATAACGGTTTTACCTATTATATTGAACAGGAAGTTTAATTCTCCTATGTCTAGAGAAGAGATTGAGGAAGCTAAAGTTAAGTATGGTTTTTCTCTTGATAAGCATATGGTTTTGATTGCAGGTGGGGGCGAAGGGTTAGCTAAAGGGGAAGTGTTTCTTGAGGAGATTGCTAAGTCTAGCTTAGATGTTGAGCTTGCCATTGTCTGTGGTAGAAACGAAGTTCTAAAGAAAAGGAGTGAAGAAGTTGCGAAAAAGTATTCTAAAAAAATAGTTGTTTACGGTTTTGTTGATTTTATGTACGATCTTATGAATGTTTCCAGTGTTGTTATAACGAAAGGTGGCCCTGCAACTATCATGGAAGCACTTATTCTCGAAAAACCTCTTATTATAACATCTTATATATGGGAACAAGAAAAAGGAAACGTTGAGTTTGTTGAAGAAAACCATCTTGGATTTTACGAAAAACATCCAAAAAAAGTTGTAGAAAAAGTTAGAAAACTTCTATTCGATGAAAATCAGGTTAAAGTGTTTAGAGAGAATATAAAAAAAGTTGGAATAAAAAATGGTACGAGTGATATAGCTAAGTTTATTTATAGTTTTTAGTTTTTTATGAAGAAAGTATGTTATTTTGGGTCTGGTGAGTTTTCAAAAGAAGTGTTAGAGGGATTACTTAGTAGGGAATCTGAGTATAGTATTGAGCTTATTGTCACAAAGTCTGATAAAGAAAAAGGTAGAGGAAAGGTTTTATCTCCAACTCCTGTTAAAGAGTTAGCAATTTCAAAGGGTGTAGATTTCATTGATAATGAAAATATAAAGTCAGTTGAATTTATAAATTTCATTAAAAGTAAAGGTTTTGATTTGTTTATAGTATGTGATTATGGTAAAATGATACCTAGAGAAGTTTTTGAAATTCCACCTATGAAGAGTATAGGTGTGCATCCTTCACTTTTGCCTTGTTATAGAGGTCCAAGTCCTATACATTTTGCTCTTTTGAATTCTGATAAAGTGACTGGTACTACTGTATTTTACATAAACGAAAAAATGGATGCTGGGGAAATTTTAGTTCAAAAAGAGATTATTATTGATGAAGATGATGATTATATTTCTTTAAGCAAAAAGTTATCTTTACTGTCTGTTGACTCAATTTTTGAGTTTTACTCTAACCCAAACGTTATACCTCTACCTCAAGACGAAAGAAAAGCAACGTTTACTAAAATGATATCAAAGGAAGATGCCAGAATAGATTGGAACAAAGAAGGTTCATACATAGTTGGCCAAGTTAAAGCTTTTGTTCATTGGCCTAAAGCTTATTGCTTTTATAAAGGTAAAATGGTAAAGATACTTAAAGCAAAGTACAAAGATATAGAAGTAAATGGGGCTAATGGTGAAGTTTTAAGTATTCGTGAAGGTATAAACGTTAAAGCGGGTAAGGGTATTGTTGAAATTTTATTTTTACTTCCTGAAAGTTCAAAAGCTATGGATGCTGTATCTTTTGTGAATGGATACCGAGTGAAAGTTGGTGATAAGTTTGAGTAATTTACATTCCCATCATTTCGTATCCTGCGTCTACGTATATAACTTCTCCAGTTATTCCCGATGATAGGTTACTTAAAAGGAACAAAGCAGTTTCTGCTACTTCTTCTGCTGTTACGTTTCTTCTAAGTGCTGCTCTCTTTGGATATTCTTCATACATGTTCATAAATCCAGATATACCTCTTGCTGCTAGTGTTTTTATTGGTCCTGCAGATATAGCATTACACCTTATTCCTCTACTTCCAAGGTCGTACGCTATGTATCTAACGCTAGATTCTAGTGCAGCTTTTGCAACTCCCATAACATTGTAGTTTGGCACAGCTCTTACAGATCCTAAGTATGTCATAGTTATTATTGAAGCTCCATCGTTTAAATAGTTTTCAGCTTCTTTGACTATTTTAACAAGAGAGTATGCGCTTATATCAAGTGCTATTTTGAATGCTTCTCTAGTTGTATCTATGTATCTTCCTTGGAGTGCTTCCCTGGGTGCAAACGCTAGTGAGTGTACTATAAAATCAATTTTTCCAAATTCTTTGCCAGTAAATTCGAATAGTTTTACTATGTCCTCATCTTTTGATACATCGCATGGAAATATCTTTGCACCAATTTCATCCCCAAGTTCTTTTATTTTCTCTTCTTCTCCAAGATAAGATAAAAGTATTTGAGCACCTTCCCTGTGTAAGGATTTAGATATTGCCCAAGCTATACTCCACTTGTTTGCAACTCCAAATACAACACCCTTCTTTCCATCCATTAACCCCATATACATACCTCCCAATTAATTGAAAAAATAATACTAAAACCTAAATGGTTAATTCAAGTTAAGATTATTAAAGTATTGGTAGTTTAATTTTTTTGTTTTTTACTTAGGAATTTGAATAGTAAGAAACAAATTGTTAACTTTATATTATGATAGAAAGTG
>CALFVP010000090.1 GCA_937928175.1 uncultured bacterium
GTTATCTCCTTACAAACCTATAAAATTCAACATTTGTTTTTTCTATGTATCTAACTATATTATCCATATCTAAAATTCCAACTAAACCACCTAATTCACTAAAATCAACAAAAAATTTTATAAACCTAACATCCTTCCAAACATTTTCAGCGTAAGTTTTAACGTTTTTTTCTTCACTGTAAATAACTTTTGATATCTTATCAACAAACAAACAAAATCTTTTCTCCAAAACTTTACATAAAATAACGTTTTGAAGCACTGAATTATTGAATTTTCTTGTTATACCAAACAGTATAGTACTCAAATCGAAAACAGGCACTATTTCACCTCTTATATTCACAAGTCCTATTGTAAAATCCGGAACCTTTGGAACAATAAAAAACTCTTTCTGAGTCAATATCTCAACTACATACTCTATCTCTACACCAAAGAACCTATTATTTGCACTTACAGGTATTATTGAAATCATCCAAAAGAAAATTATAAAGAATACACTATAAATTTTTCCATAAAAAATGAACATCAAAACAAATAAAAAAAATTTTATTCACTACGAAAATATTAAAAAGGAGTGAAACATGGTAAGAGGAATATACACTGGTGCTTCGGGAATGATATCTCAACTTGATAACTTGAATACCATAGCTAACAATTTAGCTAATACAAACACTACTTCTTACAAAAGAGAAACAACTTTATTTAAGTCATTTCCAGAAATGCTTGCAAGAAGAATTAACGACAACGGAATTGTTACATTTCCACTAGGATCCTACGATAAAGCACCAATAATTGGTAAGTTTGGTACTGGTGTTGAAGTTAACGAAGTACAAACGATATTTGAACAAGGTAGTTTAAAACAAACTGAAAATCCTTTTGATCTAGCACTGGAAGGAGAAGGATTTTTTGTTGTAGAAACACCTGAAGGACTTAAATTAACCAGAAACGGCTCCTTTAAAATAAGCAACGATAACTACCTTGTAACAAAAGAGGGTTTTAAGGTATTGGGTGAAAATGGATATATAAGAGTAAAAATTGGTAACTTCAAAGTAGACAAACAAGGTAACATTCTAATTGATCCCCAACATGATCCATCAATACTTGATGAATTTGTTTCAACAGATAGAAGTGACATAAAAGATCAAGAAATAGTAGATAGAATAATGATAGTAAACGTTGAATTTCCAAGGTATTTGAAAAAAGAAGGACATTCATATTACACTACAACAGAACTATCTGGTGAAATGAAAATAGTAGAAGGGCAAACAAGACCAAAAGTACACCAGGGTTTCTTAGAAATGTCAAACGTTAATCCAGTAATAGAAATGGTGAAAATGATATCAGCAGAAAGAACTTACGAAGCAAATTCTAAAACTATACAAACTCAGGATTTATTATTAGGAAGGACTGTAAATGAAGTAGGAAAGGGATTAAGTGCTTAACGAAATCTAACACATATTTATAGAAAAGTTTAGTTATTTCAACCGAGACAAATCCTAGTAAAACACCAATTAATACATCAGTTAAGTAATGAACACCCAAGTATACTCTAGAAAAACCTACCAACACAGCAAATATAAGTATTATTAAAGAAGGTATAAAGTAAAATTGATTAGTAGCAAAAAATAACACAAACACAGCAGCTGTATGTCCAGAAGGTAAAGAATACCTATCTGGAGGAACTATAAGCCTTTTAATTTCTTGTCTATACTTTATATAAGGTCTTTTTCTAACAAAAATTATCTTTATAATCTTTTGAAAGATAGTTTGAACTATCAAGGAAATTGAAAGTAATAAACCAAAATCTACGTTTACAAAAACTAAAACAAAAACTGAAACTAAAGTTAAAAACCACCAATCACCTATCCTAGAAATAAATTTAAAAAACAAAGTTATATATTTTTTTCTAATTTTAATTAGATTAGAAAGAAACCAGAAGTCAAATCTACTAACAAAAGAAAATTTACCATACAAATATTCTCTTAATTTTTTTATCATAAAAATAATTTAAAATGATTTTATAGCTTCATCAACAGAATCAAAATACCTAAACAAACTCTCTAATTCAACAAGTTTAAGCACCTTTTTTACACTTTGACTAACATTAGCTAACCTTATACCTCCATTATTAGCCGTAGTTCTTCTATGAGAAAAAACAAGAACCCTCATACCACTACTTGAAAGGTGCTGAACATCAGTAAAATCAAAAACTATTTTATTCACATTAGAATTTATTATATCATTGACTTGTTTTTCTAACTCAAGAGCAGACTGTAAATCTATTCTACCAGTTAACTTTACTACTACAACATCTCCAACTCTTTCAGTCTTAAACATAACGTAAACCTCCTTTTTTAGTATAATTTAATGTAAACCATTCTTTCAATGAAGTAAACTACCTAAGAGGTTCAAATGCCTTACCACCACCTCTAAAAAATTTAGTAAAAAACTCATAAAAACTCAACCTTAAAGCCTGTATTCCTACTATAAGACCCTCAAATACAATAACAAAGATTTGACCAAAAATAACTACAATAAAAGAAAGAATATCACCAATTAAACTACCTTTCAAAACTTCAGATATTGAGAAAAAAGTTATCATCAAAGCAATATGGTTTAAAGCAAAACCTGCAATTCTTATAAAAGATAGTGTATTACTTACAAAAGATATAAATACCTCAAATAATTCAAAAAACACAGACAAAGGAGAAATACCGTGACCATGCTTTATAGACTCTATTACAGATTCAAGTAAAAACATTAAAATAGGTACAAAAACTCCCAAAAACATCAAAAAACCATTAAAAGGAGCACCAAAAATTAACACATACAAAGGATAACCAACTAAAAAAGTGTAAAATACCAATCCAGCTATACCCCTACTATTCATAATTAGCTTAACCCAGTTATTTTCTCTAAATGTATTGATAAGGTTAAAAATTAACCCAACAAATATAACAAAAAAACCTATCGCTATAGAAATTTTCATTATTCTAACAATATCATGAAAAGGAGATAACCACATAGCTGGTATTATTTTTTCTTCTATACCAAAAACAGAACCATAAAGAAAACCAAATATCGCTGCTGAAATTCCTACAGCTATTCCTAAACCAAAAACAACCCTAAAATTTTTAAACTTTAGAAACAATAACAAAGAAACCAAAGACAAAACTAACCCCTGACCTACATCACCAAACATCATACCATAAAACAATACGTAAAGAAAAGCAAATACAATTGTCGGATCTATTTCATAAAACCTAGGAATGGAATATAATTTCACTAAAGACTCAAAAGGATGTAATACTTTTGGATTTGAAAGTTTTGTAGGAACTTGAATAGATTTGTCATCTTTAGATATTTTTTCTGGATAACTAAACTCTATAACACAAGTATCTTTAGTTATATTCCTAATACTATTTACAACTTCTTCCTGATATTTTTTAGGTATCCATCCAGAAAATACTATAAACTTCCCACCTCTAACACTATGAGATTTTACTTTCATTAAAGAATTAACAAACCACAAACCTTTATATAAGGTCAATACCTCCTCAGTATTAGCCTCTACTATTTTATCTATCAATGCTTTAAGTTTTTTCTTTTCTATCTCAACCTCTTTAAGTTTTCTATCTATTTCCTTAATATCCTCATTCTGGACAATTATATCGTTTAAATCTATTATCTTTACAAAAGAAGCCGAAAGCTTCAAAACCTCAGATCTGTAGGACTTAGGTAAAGATACAAGAATAACTACTAAATCACCAAAAGACTCAACTTCCTCAGTAACACTAGGAAAACTAGACAAAACTTTCAAAATGGAATTAGACTCTTGCTTAGTAACAACAATCAAAGCAACAAAAAATTCCTTTGACATCCCACTTATATTTATTTTTTCCTTAATATAGTATTGAAGCCTTTTCATTCTAAGTTCTATTTCTTCTTTTTCCAGATTCTCCAATATAGAATAAGAAGAATAAAATTCATTCTCAGCCTTTGATAACCTAAATTCAATTTCATCAATAGACAGAGCTTCTCTTAAGTTCAAAGTTTCTTTTATCTTATTTTCATCAATCTTCATATTTACTGCTAATTTGTCTAACCTTAACTTAATTTTTGAAAACCTCTCAATTTCATCATCTTCTCCCTTACCTAGTTTCAAAATACTATCAACATTCTCAATATTAACTTTCTTTACCTCAAATTCTCCAAACCTTATTAAGTAATCAGAAATGCTTTTCAAAAAATTCTCAACAGTTAAAATATTTATTTCAACCATCTTCTCAGGAAAAAACATTCTCCCCTCCTATAAAACAAGAAATTGCCTTACTTTTTCAAGTTCAAAACCACCCACAATACCACCTATTACCGAAAAATAATTTTTCATATCAATCTCTCTTAAAATTATCATTGCTATAATAGTTGACGGATCCATAGGATCACCAATTATCAAATTTTTACACTTTTGCTTTAACGAAATATTCTTAAACCTATCTATATCATCAATATCAGTAACCACAAAGTTAGGTGGTATAACCTCATAATCTATACACTTTTTTATAAAACCATCTCTACCAGTTAGTAAAATATCCATCAAAATTTCTCCATCACTTCCCAAAAAACTACAACTACCAACATACTTACCTATATCAACACCAGACAAAAAACTAACTTTCGCAAACATCAACAAAATCTCATAAAAAGCTTTTACTTTTAGTAGTTTTTTCAAACTGTATCCAAACTTTATTTTTTTTCCAAACAGATGTCTGTAGTAAACCAAACTAGAATACACCAACAATTCATTCATATTTTCACGAGAGATCGTTTTTACAATATCCTTTAAAACTTTATCCCCTATCCTATGATAAGACAAAGTTTCAAGGTAAAGTTTTTTCACTTGCTCAACGTTTTCTAAAGCAACAATATCATCTTTATTTGAAACGGTAGAATAATCAAAAACAAATAAATCTTTACCTATATAACCACTAAGCCTTGCTCTAAGCAAAGTATTTAAATTGTATATCTCATAAGAAAGCATGTATGACTCAACTAAATCCCTAATATCAAAATCTTTTACTATACTTAAAACCCTCTTAGCAAATAAAACAGGTAAGTTAACTATGTAAAGTTTTATTTCATCAAAGCTCAACTTTTTCTTTTCAAGTTTAAAAAAAACCTCTTC
>CALFVP010000091.1 GCA_937928175.1 uncultured bacterium
TTCACCATAGCTATTCTCTCTATGCCCATACCAAAAGCAAACCCACTAACCTCAGAAGGATCATAACCGGCGTTTTCAAAAACTTTAGGATGAACCATTCCACATCCTGCAATTTCAAGCCACCCCGAATGTGAACAAACACTACACCCTTCACCACCGCAACCTGGACATGTAACAGCCAATTCAGCACTAGGTTCTGTAAAAGGGAAAAAATCAGTTCTAAACCTGGTTTTAGTTTTAGCACCAAACATTTTCTTAGCAAAAGTATCCATTATTCCTTTAAGGTCAGAAAACTTCACTCCAACGTTAACGTACAATCCTTCTATCTGGTGGAATGTATGAGAATGTCTTGCATCAACGGTATCTCTCCTAAAACATCTACCTGGTGCAACAACAGCAACCGGGAAACTATACTTCTCCATAACTCTTATTTGAACTGGAGAAGTTTGTGTCCTAAGAAGATACCTATCAATAATACCTTCAGGACTAAGATAAAACGAATCGTGATCAGCTCTTGCAGGGTGGTTCGGTGGTATGTTAAGTTTATCAAAGTTGTAAGACTCAAGTTCTATCTCAGGCCCCTCAACAACACTAAAACCCATCTCCATAAATATCTGACAAAGATTATCTTTAACCAAACTAATAGGGTGCTTTACAGGTAAAACATCGTAAGACCTCGTAAGAGAAATGTCTACCCACTCAGACCTAAGCTTTTCTGCAATACTATCTCTCTTTATACTTCTAAACTTCTCTTCTATTTTTGCCTCAATGGTATCCTTTATTTCGTTAACCTTTTGCCCAAAACTCTTCCTTTGGGATACATCTACATCCTTTATCTTCCTTAACAAATCCTTAATTATACCATTACTACCTAAATACTTTGACTTAATCAAAACTAACTCAGACTCTTTCGATACCTTCTCAATCTCTTCAAGAAATTTATACAAAACATCATCTAAGTTCATAAACGTATGATATTTTACTAAATAATGAAAACCATATTCAAACTAAAATACTACTAATAATTTCTAAATACAATCCGATAAAGTATAAAGGGGTTTTAAGTATGAAAAAGACAGTTATAGCTATTGTAATTTCGGTTTTATTCTTACCTTACTTGAATGCAATTATAAAAGAAACGTTAATAGATTTTTCAAAATCCGATGAACTTTTTAGAAAATATATGCCAGAACCAAAAGAAACGTTTGATACAAACGAAAACGGAACGTACAAAGTTTACGTAAGTGCCCAAGAATACTTTATAGAAAACTGGAAAGTTGAACTCAACAGCTCGGCAAAAAATATGTCAATAGCAAATATGGTAAACAGCTACGTAAAAAAAGTAGATAGTAAGGCATACGGAAGTGTCTTAGGAATAAGAGCAAGATTTCCGGAAGGACCAATACCAGCATTCGCAATAATAAAACCTAACTTTCCTATACCATCTTTTGATGAAACAGGTAAATTCATAAATGTTGGGAACGGAGTAGTAATAAACGTTAACGAAATAAAATCAATATCAATAAGAGTATCTGGAAGAAATTATCCATACCATATAGCAATAAGACTAATGGATAGAAATTTTGAGGTTAAAGAATACTTTTTCGGAGATATGTTTTTCCAAGGATGGAAAACGTTAGTATGGTATAACCCTAACTTCATCGACGATGAAAGATTAAAAATAATAAAAAGAGATCCACTATACCCAAAACCCATTCCATTTTATAGGTTAGATTCAATAGTAATATACAAACCACCACAAGCAAACGGTGGAGATTTTATAACCTACATACAAGGTATAGAAATAGAATACACACCATTCCTAATAGAACCAGTTGACGACATTGATGATGAGAACGTATGGCAAATACTCGCAAAAGAGATAATAAGAAGGAAAAATATAGAACAATCAAGAATGACAGATTTCTTTGAACTATTACTAAGAGAAAGAAAAAGAATAAAAGCAATGTACAATGAACTCCTAGAAGAAATGAAACAAAAAACTGAAAAATAAAGGATGAAAAAATGTCTGAACTAAGACAAAACATTGTTTACAAAGAATGGGTAATAATAGCAAAAGAAAGAGCTAAAAGACCACATGACTTTATTGACAATAGTCCTAAATTAGAATCTGACAAAACTTACGACGAAAATTGTCCATTTTGTCCAGGAAACGAAGAAAAATTCCCCCACATAGAAGTAGATAGAATTGAAAAAAACAGTAAGTGGATTTTGAAATCTGTATTCAACAAATACCCCGCATTAAGTAAAGATACAAGTTTTGAATGGTTTGAAAAAGATATATTTAGAGTAATAACAGGATACGGAATACATGAGGTAATAATAGAATCACCTATTCATAACACAACAATTGCATTAATGTCACCTAAAGAAATCTCAAGCGTTTTATTATTTTACAAAAAAAGGGAAAGAGAAATAAGCAAAAACAAAAACATAGAGTACGTTATAATATTTAGAAACCATGGATATAAAGCTGGTGCATCTTTAGTACACCCACATTCACAAATACTTGCACTCCCCATAATCCCCAGAGATGTTAAGCAAAGAGTAGAAGAAGCATTCAAATACTACAGTGATCACGGTAGATGTGTTTTTTGTAAACTCATAGAAGAAGAAATAAAAAACCAAGAAAGAATAATACTCGAAACGGATCACTTTGTATCTATGGTGTTATACGCTGCATCTTCTCCTTTCCATTCTTGGATACTACCAAAAAAGCATTTATCAAGATTTGTAGATATAAAAGATGAAGAAATAGAAGATCTGTCAAAACACCTTAAAAACGTACTTTTGAAGTTATACAAAGGTCTCAATAACCCCGATTACAACTACATATTAAGAAGTTCACCAATATCATACGGAAATAATAAGTATTTCCATTGGTACATTACAATAGTACCTAGATTAACAAGATCCGCAGGTTTTGAGCTAGGCTCAGGTATGTTCATAAACCCATCAATACCAGAAGAAGATGCAAAATTCTTAAGAGAGATAGAAGTATAACTAAAGTATAATTATATTCTCATTCATCAAAGATTCTATAATATTTTCAACCTTTTTATTACCTATACTTTCAGGAGATACTATATCTACCATACCATCATCAGACAAAACCACTGCCAAAGCATTGTTATTTCTGCTTTCTATATACCTAAGTGAAGAATTAAACCTTGCACCTCTCGAAGGATCTTCAATAGAAGAAACATCCCCATCAAGAATAATTCCTATTCCATAACAAAATCCATCAGTATCTACCAAAATAGCACCATCAATCGAAGTTATAGCCTCAAT
>CALFVP010000092.1 GCA_937928175.1 uncultured bacterium
TTAGGACATCAAGCAATAGGGGAAGCCTTTGGTGGTAAAATTATACACGCTAAAAGAATAATGCATGGTAAGACATCACTCATAGTACATAACCAACAAGGTATATTTAAAGATTTACCTGTACCAATAAAAGCAACGAGATACCATTCACTAGTAATAGACAAGAATACTTTACCAGAAGAGCTTGAAATTACAGCAACAAGTGAAGATGAAGAAATAATGGGAATAAAACACAAAGAATACCCTTTGTTTGGTGTGCAATTTCACCCTGAATCCATAGCAACAGAATACGGAATGAAGATAATAAAAAACTTTATTGACATGGTAAAACCTTCATTTAACGTATCAATTTTCATAGAAAAAATAACCAAAAAGGAAAATCTTTCATCTGAGGAAGCAGAAATTATAGCAAATAAGATAATAAAAAACGAAATATCGCCTGTAACAACTTCGGCCATACTCTCAGGTTTAAGAACAAAAGGTGAAGATATTGAAGAGATAGTTGGATTTGCAAGGTGTATGTTAAATAACGCAGTAAAAATAGAAGTTGAAGGTGAAAGCATAGATAATTGTGGTACAGGTGGAGATGGAAAACATACCATAAACCTATCAACTATATCATCTTTTGTAATAGCAGGAACAGAAAAAATAAAAGTACCAAAACACGGCAATAGGTCAGTTTCGAGTAAAGTAGGAAGCGCAGATATTCTTGAAAGTCTAGGAGTAAAAATTGATATACCGCCCCAGAAAATGGAAAAAGTAATAAACGAAATTGGAATAGGGTTTTTATTTGCTCCAGTTTACCACCCATCAATGAAAAACGTTGCACCTATAAGAAAAGAATTAGGAATAAGAACTATATTCAATATTTTAGGACCAATAGTAAACCCTGCAAGACCCAAATACCAACTAATAGGAGTATTTGACGTATCGTTACTGAAAACTTTACCAGTTATTTTAACAAAATTAGGAGTAAAAAGAGCATTTATAGTACACAGTGAAGATGGACTGGATGAAGTTTCACCCTCAGCACCAACAAAAATAGCCTACCTAAATAACGGAAATGTAAAATACCTAAAAGTAAAACCCCAAGACTTTGGATTTGACCCAATACCCATACAAGAGATAATAGGAAAAGATGTAAAATACAACAAAAAAATATTCCTTGATATACTAAACGACAAAGATATACCACAAAAGAGAGCAATAATAATGAACGCAGCTTTAGCAATACTACTAACAGGAATAGCTAAAAACCTTGAAGAGGCAGTATCAATTGCAAAGAATTCAATATCTTCGGGGAAAGCACTAGAAAAACTTAACAAACTAATAGAAAAAACCCAAGAAAAATGAAAGGGGAAAAGTATGAAAGTAATAATTCCAGTTGCAGGTAAAGGTACCAGACTTAGACCACACACTTTACTCATACCAAAACCGTTAATAAACGTAGCAGATAGAAAAATAATAGACTATATAATGAACATAGTAAAGGAGGAAGAAGTTGAGGAATACATTTTCATAATAGGATACCTTGGTAATCAAGTAGAAGAATACCTAAAAAAATCCTATCCGAAACTTAAAAAGACATTCATAACCCAAGAAGACCCCAAAGGGTTAGCCCAAGCTATAAGTTTAGCAAAAAATCACATATCACCAGATGACAAAATACTAATAATATTAGGAGATCTAATAATTTTTACAGATATACACAAAGCAATATCAGAAACAAAAGAAGGAGAACATAAAATAGGTGTTATGAGCGTTGAAGATCCACATAGATACGGCATCGTAATACTCGAAAAAAACGGAAAGTACATAAAAGAAATGATTGAAAAACCCAATAAACCTATATCAAACCTAGCAATATCAGGAATATACTACTTTTCTAGAGCTAAACCACTAATGGAATCTATAGAATACATAATACAAAACAACATAAAAACAAAAAACGAGTACCAATTAACCGATGCAATGATGGAAATGGTAAAAAGGGGAGAAAAAATTGGAATATTTGAAACTACAGAGATATACGATTGCGGAAGTAAAGAAAAGTTAATAGAAGCAAACAACAAATTATTACAAAAATTTCACAGCGACAGAATAAGTAACATAAACGTAAAAAATTCAATAGTGATACCACCCGTTTACATAAATCCAAACGCTTTGGTAGAAGATTCTGTAATAGGTCCTTACGTTTCAATACATGAAGGAGCAACTGTAAAAAATTCAATAATAAAAGAAAGCATTATAGAAGAAAGAGCAAAAGTTGAAGGTATGATAATCGAAAAAAGTCTAATAGGACAAGATAGCATAGTCGAAGAAAGTTTTAGAGAACTAAACATTGGTCCACATTCAGAGTACAGAAAAAAAGGTTTTTAAATTATGGGCAAAATACAAATACTACCAGAGGAAGTAGTAAACAAAATAGCCGCAGGTGAAGTAATCGAAGCACCATATTCGGTAGTAAGAGAACTGATTGACAATTCCATAGATGCTAACAGTAGTAAAATTACCGTAAGCGTGATTGAAGGTGGTAAAAAACTAATAGAAGTAATAGATGACGGAGAAGGAATGGATAGAGAAGATTTGGAAAAATGTTACTTAAGACATTCAACAAGCAAAATAAAAAAAATAGATGATATATACTGCATAAAAACCATGGGATTTAGAGGAGAAGCTCTGGGAAGTATATCAGAAATATCAGAAATGGAAATAATCTCAAAACCTAAAAACAAAGAAGAAGGATTTAAAATAACGGTAAAAGGAGGAAAACTCATATCAATCTTACCACACCCATCAAAAGACGGCACAACCGTAAGAGTAAAAGATATCTTTTTCAATTTACCTGCAAGAAAAAACTTTCTAAAAAGTAGTACATCAGAATTCAAAAGTATAATAGATGTATTTTTAAAAAAATCAATACCACTAATAAATGTACACTTTGAACTCTTTAACGATCTAAAAAGAGAAATAACGTTACCAAAAACAAACTCTGTAATTGACAGAATACAAACAATATACCCAGAAATAAAAGAATTAAACCACATAAAAAAAACATTCGATGAAATGGAAATAGAAATACTATTCTCAAAACCATCAATAAATAGACCAACCAGAAACCTACAGCAACTTTTCGTCAATAATAGATTTGTAGAATCAAAAACTTTTTTAACGGCAATATCAAACGCATACTCAAACTTAGTACCAAAAGGCAGTTTTCCAATAGTGTTCTGTTTTATAAATATAGATCCATCGTTAACAGATGTAAACATTCATCCAGCAAAAAAAGAAATTAAATTCAAAAACGAAGGTAAACTTTTTCACTACGTCACAGAAACCATAAAAGAAGGACTATCAAAATCTGTACAAATTCTAAGCATAGAAGAAACAAGTTTTAAGTTCACTAACTTTGAAAACGAAATAAAAAAATCCATAGAAGATTTCATAACGAAAGCAAAAGAGCAAACAACTATACCCAAAAAACAACACTTAGACAACTTACAAACAAAATTCAATAATATTACAAACCAATCCAAACCACAACTAACAGTAAACAACGTAACACTATCCAAAAAAGAGAATATAAAATTCATAGGAACAATTTTTGACACTTACCTAGCATTCGAAGACTTGCAAAATGAAAGATTACTAATCTTAGACCAACATGCAGCACACGAAAAACTTATATACCTAAAACTTTACA
>CALFVP010000093.1 GCA_937928175.1 uncultured bacterium
GACAAACAAAAAAAATTTTGAAAAATTCTCATTTTCTTTACTTTCCAAAATGATACTTGTATCGCATTTAGTGTTAATACTAATTATCACTATTTACTTTCTTGTTTTTGAAGGTAATAACCTCTTAACAAACTCAAATTATCCTTTTATCAACGCACTTTTTGTCAGTATATCATTTAGAACAGCTGGATTCTCTTCAATTGATTTCTCAAAATCAAACGAATTTACCCACATACTTTTATCAATAGTTATGTTTATAGGTGGAGGATCAATATCAATTGCAGGCGGTGTTAAAATGAATACAATACTTTTATTTGTACTAGCTTTAGTAGCATTTTTAAAATCTTACCCTAGCATATACTTTGGACGCAAAGAAATAGATTTTTACAGCTTAGTAAAAGCAAGTGCTATAGTACTTTCCTCAATAACACTACTGATAATATCTTATTTGACATTCTACGAACTAGCAAAAGAAGAAAGAATCTCAAAGGTAATTTTTGAATTGACATCTGCATTTGGAACGGTTGGAACGAGTTGTGGAATAACTAGCAAGACCCTTTCAACTCCAGAAAAACTTATTTTAATAATTTTAATGTTTTTAGGTAAAATAGGATTGATAACAATGTTATCAATTTTTGCAGTAAAAACGCAAAAATACGTTAGCAAATTCCCTAAAGAGAAGATTGTTGTTGGATAAAGTAAGACTTTGTAAAATCAAAAGCTTTCCTAAAATACTCGTAGACCAAAATCTCATATTGACTAACATCTTTGAAAGGATAATAACTGTACATTGTATAAGTTATATGTTTATTCTTACATAAGAAAATATCAGAATCAACAACCTCTAAATGTTCTCTAACACCACCATCAAGCACATAACTACACTCTTCTTCTTCCTCAGATGTTTGATTTTCCTTTAAGTAAGAAGTCTCAAAGTAATACCTTTCATAGGGTTTAGCTGGAACTATACTCTTTATTTCCTCAAAGTACGCTTTTGGAATATTGATGTTAGGGAAAACATCCGAAGGTATAGACTGAATTGGGTAAAAATCCACTAACTTAGATATAAAAAATACGCTCTGTTTAAAAAGTTTTTCATCAACTTCATTCCAACCCATATTAACGGAACATGATATAGCATTAATTCCCAGCATGGCAGATTCCCTAGCAGCAGAAAAAGTGCCAGAATAGTATATATCAAGCCCCAAGTTAGGACCAATATTAATACCCGAAATCGTTAAATCTATTTTCTCTTTAACAAGAGAAAGTATTGCTATTTTAACACAATCTGCAGGCATAGCATCAACAGAAAATACTCTCTGTCCCAACTTCCTAACTTTAATATTCCTAAAAACAGTTATAGAATGAGAAACTCCACTTCTATTAACACTAGGAGCAACCATATAAACGTTATGCTTTTTTGATAATTCTTCGTAAAGAAGTTTTATAGTTAAACTTTCAATACCATCATCGTTAACCAACAAAATATTCATAAAACCTCTCCAAAAAGATAGAAAAGTATAACTAAAAATATAAAACCCATTCAATTAACCTAAGGATTTAAAATTTTTTCCAAGTTTGTAATTTTAGAACTAACTTCATCTTTTAAATCATCACTAACATCTTTAGCACTAAATATTAACTCGTAAATAGACCTAGCTTTGTAAATTTCACCTATTCTCTCATACAAACTTGCTATAGAAGATAGATTTTTATAATACTCTACATTAAAATCCTTTTTTATAATTTCATTTTTTTGAATTAAAAAATTCAAGATTTCTCTAGTAGGTGGCTCAGGGATAGTTTTATAGTAATCAATGGCTTTACTTAAAGCAAAAGATATCTCTCTAGGAACAACAATTTTCTGTAAAGCATCCTTTATATACTTGTCAGCAAGATTGTAATTTTTTGACATACCCCAGAATATTCCAGTGTACAAAGCTATAAAACTATCCTTATCAACAAAACCTTCTCCCTCCTTTATAGCATCAGAAAACTTCTTAAGATTACCAAGAATCTCCATTTTCTTAAGTTTTAATTTAGGTAAATCTGCCTTAGAAACATTTGCTTCTATAGACTCTATTTCTTTAAGAGCACGATAGTACCCGTATTTCTTAGAAATGTTATCTATACTCTCAAAAAATTTTTCTTCATTACCAACTAAACTTTTTAAATCCAATTTTCCAACATCCGAAGGAGGAATAGGCTCTTTAACATCGTTACCACTTTCATTTTTCTCATTGTCGGTAATATCAAACTTAACATCGTTATTACTACTATCATTAGTACCTAAAACACTAATTTTTTTACCATTATCAGACCTAAAACTTTTACTACTATCCAAAGAATAAACATTATTTTGAATTACTTCTATCTCATATTCCAAAACCTTAATAACGTTACCGTTACTCGAAAAGAGATTAAAAATAGCATTATCCTTACCAAAATCACTAACAACAAATATATATTCATTATTCTTAACATCAGAGCTTAAATCCAAATAAGAAACCCTTAAAGGATACTTTTTTACTATCCAAACGCCATTATTGTCCTGTAACTTTATTCTAACTTTATCACCTTTTTTTGAAAAAATTTTTTCAGTATAACTAACTTTTTCTTTACTACCAGGAAAAAAATCCTTTTCACTCTCCATAGGCTTAATTTTATCTTCAACAAACTCAGGTAATATCCTCTCTTCATCGGAAATAGGAATATCAGAAAAAGAATCACCTTTTAACGAATACTTAGAAGAAAACTTATCAACATAACTAAAATCACCTTCAAGAGATTTTTTGATAAAATACAACGTGTAAAAATCACATCCCACAATCCAAAAAGACAAAAACAACACTAAAACCACTCTAAAAACATTCATAACATTATAATAAAAAACAATTTTCAAAAAATTCAAAGATTGAAGATGGTAATTAGGTATTCTTAAAATAGAATGAAGATGATAACTGTACAACAGTACAGAAAAAAAGTCCAAGCAAAGAAAAGAAAATTAAGAAACTGGGTTTTTATTATAATACTGTTCACACTATCGGTGATATTTGTAAACGTATTTGTAAACCTATTCACATCCAAAACCACCATAATAATGGATAACGCAACTTACAAAGATAACGAAATACTAGTAAATTTAACAGAAATCGACTTAAACGATAAAACACCTGAAATTGTGATAAAGAGAATAGAAGAATTGCAGAAAATTACACCTTCAACAAACGTAAAAGTAAAGATATTTCTAGACAGTAAGATCATAGCACATTACTCAATAAATTCGCCTGAAATTTCAATTCTTAACGCTAAAGGAGAAAACAACTTAGCCATGGAAACATCTATAAAACTAATTAAACATGGATTTAACATAAAAAACTACGGTAATTACGTAAGTAATACAGAAAAATCAATAATCTTAAATAGAACATCAAAACACGATACACTCAAAAAACTCTCAGAGGTTTTAAAAATAACGAATATATCGAATTTTGTATTCGAAGAATCACTAAAAGATAACTTATCTGGAATAATAGTAATACTAGGGAAAGACTACAAAAAGTAATCTTTCCCTAGTAAAAACTTACATTCTATACTCAATACTAACTTGAGAAGTTACACTATCAAAAAAGTTATTACCACTTATTAACCAAGGTAACCTTCCATTAACTAAAACGTTATTAATAAATACAAAACTCATAACCCAATCAAGAGATAAATCTTTCAAAGGTTTCAAAGAAAAGCCTAAAGAAAAAGAAGCATCTGGTTGAGAAGAATAAACGTAAGATTCCGTATTAATAAACCTTTTATTATCACTTATTTGTACATTATCTTGATAGAACATCTTTGAAAAACCACCTCTTACATAAAACCACTCTACCAATGGCACCTCAAAAGAAACAAAAACAGGTAAATAAACAAGCGTATTTTCTGTTTTAACTTGATTTGAATTAGTATTTGGTTGTGCAACTCCAACTGCACTTAACTCTCTGTAATAACTAACTCTGGAAAGAGATGCTCCTACGGAAATAAACATACTTTGAACATTGAAATTATACGATGCACCTAAATTTATTTGTACCCTAAGAAGGTTATTCGTTATAGAAGTATCTTCTTCAAATTCACCATCACCGTTAACATCTCGTTTAGTAACTTGAACGGAAGGTAAAGCGTAATTAAAGTACCTAAAAACACCTAAAATATAATTTTTCCCTAAATTTAACCTAGGTTGTAGAAAGACATCAAAACCAATTGAGCCTCCTTTATGCTCTCTATAGTTAACATAGTTTTGTACAGTAGTATCTTTAACTTGAGTTGAGTTTTGAGCAGACGGTAAATAAACTTTAATGTTAGCATCCAATGAAACCAAAGAAAGATCAAAATTACCACCCAAAACTACCTTATATTGGTTAATTGACTCGGTATTAGTTGTAGAGTTTGTTAATGTATCAACGTTAGAATAAATACTAACAACAGAAACGCTACTATCTCCAGCATAACCGAAACCTAAGTAAGGTTTTAATAATTTTATTCCCATTATACTACCCAAACCAAAAATTACATCAATTCTATTCCTTAAATGATCAGTTATGGTAAATGGTGCCAAAGGTGTTGTACCTGGGACAAGGAAACCTGCCGGAATACCAGTAGCTATACCTGTTATTATACCCAACTCAGGATAAGGATAGTTTAAAACGGCACCAACATTAAGTTTAGTCAAAAAAGCATCTATAGAATACTTGATTATTCCGTAAGTATTAGCAAAAGCAGTACCACCAGGTTTAGGTTCAACTATGATGTAATTATACTCAGTATTAACATACCCTGGAATACTAACAACGTTAAACGGATCATCAATAACGTAAGATGTACCAAAAACTTCAAACAAGTTAAAGTATCCAAGTCCACCTAACCTTGATTCTGATGCAAACACTAAAGTAGATAAAACAAAAAAGATAACCAAAAAAAGTATCCTTTTCATAACTCCCTCCTTAGAAAGGATTCAGTAAAGTATTGTAAGAAAATTTTTAAAAAACTTTCAAGCACTCTATATAAGTATGATATAAAAATTTAGAATTTCGTTATGCACTTTTTCCATAAAAAGTAGAAAAATCTTAACTAAACCTAAATCGATAAGAAAAAACACAACGATAAATAGACTCACTTTTCTTAACAAGTTGACAAAAAATAAATTTTAATACTAAATTTAAACCAAAAAGAATGAAAATAAAGGACTTACTAAAACTTCTACTATCTCCTGTATTCTACGAAGATATAAAAGATATAGAGATTGTAAACTCGTTTTTTATAAAAACAAGTAAAATATTTGTAATAAAAATACTACCGATAGGTATTTCCTTTATTTTAACACCAACAAATCAAGTCAACCAAAACGTAACGAATCTCATAAAAGAAGATGTTTTAAGTGCAATAACATTAAAGGATATAAAAACGGAAATATACAAAAAAACAACACACCCTACAAAAATATTCTCAAAAAACTATCTTATTGTTCTATTATTTGAAAACTATCAGATAATATCGAACTTTGAACTAATAGAAAAAATACTAACCCCCTTACTAAAACAAACATCTATAAATTTATCTTCTCAGGATTTAGGTGAACTAGAAAAAGAAATATCGAAGGCGATAGATAACGCATTTTTGAGCATATCGGGCATTCCTTGGGATTTAGACGAGTTTTTTTATTTTATTGACAAGGTAAGTTTACAGTTTATTTTATCAAAACTTTTACAAGTTTCAAGCGAAGACGAAATAACAACTTTAGTATTAACTTTAAGAAAATCCGGAAATAGAATAAAGGAAAACATATCATCTCGAGCATGGGAACGAATACAGTTACTATCAAAAGAAAAAGAAGAATTTTTAAAACAAAATTCAAAGTGGGTTGAATCGGCATTGTTCGGTTTCTCAATAAAGATAAACCATATACTCCAAGAAGAAATTATACCCTTTTCATCAAAACTTAAAAAAATAAGGGAATCAATAACAAAAAGTTTTTATTTACCAAGAATTGAAAATAAAACACTATCAAGAGCAATATACCTATTACCTAAAAGCAAATCTATAAACGACATTCTTAAATACACCGACAGAACATCATTAGCAAAGGCTTTAGTAGGAATAGAAAAACCACTAATAGAGAAACTAAGTTTAGGATTGTCAGAGAAAGGTAAAAACTTACTACTTGAAGATGTAAACTTTTTTACAACAATTTCACAAGATTACTCAAAAGAAAAAATAAAACTACTTGACGGTATAATAAAACTACTTTTTGAACAAGAGTATGAAAACGAAATTAATACAATAATGAACATTGTTGATAAACTGAATAATCTAAAAATTTACTATGCAATAAATTTAACTGACACTGGCTCTTTTCTATTATTCCTTGAAAAAATCAACACAAAAAAAACTAAAGAAACACTTAAAAAATTTCTTGACAAGACTCAAGGTCCCATAAGAACAACAGCAGAATTATTCCTAAACAAACTTATGAAGCTTACATACATCTACGGCGATACCATGATAAACGAAAGATCAAAAAACTTTATTGAAAAACTTTACTTTACAGTAAAAACTGATGAACTTCTATTCTAGAGTTACAATTTCGTTATCTATAAGTCTGGCTTTGCCTATGTAAACGGCAAGAGCTACAACAACTTTACCACTGTAAGGTATAGATTCAAGAGTTTTAAGTGTTTCTGGATCAACTATTTCGATGTAATCTATTTTTGAAGGAACGGATAGTATTACTTTCATCATTTCTTGTTTTATTTTTTCTACGTTTTTTTCCCCAGAGAGTATCAATTCTTTTGCTTTTTCCAGAGATCGATAAAGTACAGTAGCGTTTTTCCTTTCCTCACTCGAAAGGTAAAGATTTCTAGAGCTCATTGCAAGTCCATCGTTTTCTCTTACTATTGGCATAACTACTATCTCTACAGGAAAATTTAGATCTCTGACCATCTTTTTTATTATTTGAGCTTGTTGGTAATCTTTTTGTCCAAAGTATGCTACATCTGGTTGAACTATGTTAAACAGTTTTGCTACCACTGTAGCAACACCTCTGAAGTGTCCTGGTCTTGA
>CALFVP010000094.1 GCA_937928175.1 uncultured bacterium
AGATAATTTTTTCTTACCTTTTCGATGAATTCTATACCTATACTTTCAATACCGTCTTTTTCCTTTATTCTTGATAATGATATTTCTGCTGGACAATCAAGGTAAATTAGTATGTCTATATAAAAATTCGATATTAAATACTCTGTAAGTTTAGTTAAAAGTTTCTTTAGTTTAGCATCTTCTATATTCATTATTTGGTATGCGTAGGTTGATATAAATGGTCTATCCATTATAATTATTTTGTTTTCTTTGTTGTAGGGTGTTACGTAGTTTCTTAGTAAAAAAGATCTATCTACTGTGAATAGTAAAGATTGTTCTAAAGTTGTTAACGATACTTCTTTTGAAGTTAAGATGGATTTTAGCGTTTTGCCTAGATTTGTTTGACTAGGTTCTGAAAACCAAAATACTTCACCTTTGAATGTTTGTTTCAATTCTTGGTAAAGAATTTTTGATATAGTTGTTTTTCCACTACCATCAATTCCTTCAAAAACTATTATCATGTTACTCTTCCATTAGTTTTTCAAGTAAGTTTTTTAATTTTTTTTCGTTTTCCTCTGTAGATATACACTTAAAGATATCGTTTACTATTAGCATTTTACCAGCACTTTTTAGAGCATTGTAAGCTGCTTTTACTTGTTGGTATATTACTTGGCAATCTTCACCGTTTTCTATCATTCTTATTATTCCGTCAATTTGACCTTTTATTCTGTTTAACCTTAGTAAGATATTTTTCTTTTCATTTTCCATTTTATCTACCCCACATTAATTTTATTTCAACTCTTCTATTTTTTGCACGGTTTTCTTCTGAGGTGTTTGGTACTTTAGGTTTATTTTTTCCATATCCAATGTAAGATATCTTTTTTGGATCTATGCCAAATTTAATTAGTATACTTGAGACTTCTTTAGCTCTGTTTTCAGATAGCTTTTGATTGTACTCTTCGCTACCTATATCATCTGTATGTCCTTCTACTATTATGTCAAGCTCTTTGTAGTCTTTTATTTTGATTGCTAAGTTTGATAAAATGGATATAAATTCCTCTTTTACTTTGAAACTGTTAAACTCAAATATTATATCGGGTATTGATATATTTATTTCGTTGTCTTTTGTTGAAGTTTCTATATTTTTTATGTTTGTAAGAGTATCGTTTAGTTTTGAAATTACTTCTTTTCTATTTTTTTCATCTAATTTTTTTACTACCTCCAGGTAGCTTTCGGATTTTCCCGAAAATACTATGGATAGTCCATTTTTGTATATTGCATTGAAGAAATAATTTTCTGTCATAAAGTAAGGTTTACCTTCGGATATATCCCAATAGTACTTTATATCTGAAGAACCTGAAAGGTAATCGATTATTTTTGTGTTTTTAAACGTATTAGCGAATGCGTATTTTATCTCAAATATTCCTATGTCTTTACTTTCAATATTTGTGATTTCTACTAGTTTATAGTTTACGTTAAATTCAACTTCTACTATATCAAATATTTCTGAAAACCCTATCTTGTGTACTTCTTTACCTTTATAATTCCATTCATCTTGTGGTTTAATATCTTTTTTTATAAACGTTGGTATATCTCTAGCAACTGGCATTAAGTAATTTTTTGATATTGTCATTTTGCCGTTTTCTTCAAGTATGTACTTACTAGTATGCACTTCTTCTAACTTAAATTCTTTGTCTTTTAAGTAGTCTTTTGTAAATACGTAAAAGTATCCTTCTACTCCGTAATATTTGCTATTCTGTGAGTAAGATACACTTTTTACATCCATTGATGCTTTGTTAAGTATTTCGACGTATTTATAAAATGAGCTATTGGTGAAAATATTTTGTTTTACTAAACTTTTTATTCTAAGTATTTCGTTTGTGTTTAAATTCCATTTAAATTCGTATCCATGTAGTTTTGATGAGGTTAGTAAGGTTATTGCTAAAATTAAAAGTTTTTTCATTTAGGTTAAATGATAATTTATTTACTTTTTCAAAGTAAACTTATCGTTTTCTTGAAATGGTTTGGTTTTATCTTTTATTTTAGAGTCTAGTTTGGGGGTAGGTATGCCAATTTTCAAATTTGACTATAATTACTGTTTGTCTGAGTATATAGGTTCTAGGGTAGGTATTTCTGAGGATGAGATTAGATCTTACGAAAGTAAAGTTGCGAGGTTACATGGTAACTTAATGTCTAAAGCTGGTAAGGAATTAGGGTTTTATAATCTCCCTTACGATGAGGACAATGCTAAAAGTGTTAAAGAAAAACTTAAGAAGTTTAAAGATAAGTTTGATACTCAAGTTGTTTTAGGTATTGGGGGTTCTGGTTTAGGACCTGCTGCTCTGTATTCTTCTCTTCTTAACTACGTTTCTAACGAACTACCTAAAGGTAAAAGGAAAGGAATGAGAACTTATGTTATTGATAATGTTGATCCTGACTGGTTTTCTGATATAATGGAAGTTATAGATCCGAAAACTACCGTTTTTGTTATGATAAGCAAATCTGGTTCAACTGCGGAGACTGCTGCTGCTTTTTTAGCTTGTTTATCTAAGTTTAAGTCTATAATTGGTAAAAATTTAAGTGATCATGTTATAGCTATTACTGATCCTGAAAAAGGTGAGCTTAGAAAAATGGTAGATGAATTTGGTTTGGAATCGTTTCCTATACCTTCCAATGTTGGTGGAAGGTTTAGTGTACTTTCTTCCGTTGGTCTTGTAACTGGAGAACTTATGGGTATAGACATATTTTCTCTTTTGGAAGGTGCTAGAGAAATGGATAAGGTTTGTAGAAATCCAAATCTCTTTAAAAATCCGGCATACATTAACGCTGTTATAGAGTATATACTTTACTTAAAGGGGGTAAATATCTCAGTTTTAATGCCATATTCGACAAAACTTGGTAAATGGGCTGATTGGTATGTCCAACTTTGGGCTGAAAGTTTGGGTAAAAAGTTAGATTTGGATGGTGCTTACGTTTACCTAGGTCCTACACCTGTTAAAGGAATTGGTGCAACAGATCAGCATTCTCAAGTACAGCTTTTTAAAGAAGGTCCATACGATAAAGTTATTACATTTATAAGAGTTGATAAGTTTAACAATGAAGTTAAACTTGAGTACAATAGTGAGTTTGAAAAATATTCATCTATGGGATATCTCATGGGGCATACAATGAACGAACTTATAAACGCTGAAGAAATGGCTACCGAAGCAGCTTTGGCTAAAGAAGGTAAACCTTCAAAAACAATTATACTACCAGAAGTAAATGAATACTACATAGGACAAATGATATTCTTTTTTGAAGTTTCTACAGCTATCTCAGGTGAACTTTACGGTATAAACGCTTTTGATCAACCTGGTGTTGAGGAAGGTAAAAACTTTACTTACGCATTACTAGGTAGAAAAGGGTACGAAACTAAAAAAGAAGAATTTGAAAAAATATACAGTAAATCTGATAAGTACGTAATCTAAATTTAAAAAATTATACAAGTTTGGTAGATTTTATTACTCATAAAAACATTTTTCTTTCTTACATATAAAATAAGTGTAATATGTTTAGGGGGTAGAAGGTGACTTTGGAAGAATTGCAAGAGATTTCAAGGAAGCAAGAGGATTTTTTGAGTAAGTATAAGTATAGAATTCATATATGTAGTGGGGCTAGTTGTTATTCTCTTGGGAGCTCTTCATTTAAAAAGGAGATTGAGGATGTATTATCAAAGTATGGTTTAAGTGATAAGGTTTTGGTGGTGAATGTTGGTTGTTTAGGTCTTTGTGGTAAAGGTCCTTTGATGAAGGTGGAACCTGATGGTATTATATATACCAACGTTTCATCTGAGAAATTGGAAGAGATTGTTAAGAAACATTTTGTTAGTGGTACTCCTGAAGAGGATAATATTGTTAAAAAAGATGATCCTTTCTATAGGAAACAGTTTTATATTGTGCTAAAGGATTTTGATAAAGTTGATCCTACTAGTCTTGAGCAGTACATATTGAATGGTGGGTATTCCGCTTTGGGTAAGGTTTTGACAGAGATGAGTAGGGAAGATGTTATACAAGAAGTTAAGAAAAGTGGTCTTAGGGGTAGAGGAGGAGCTGGATTTCCTACTGGTATTAAATGGGAAACTGTTGCTAAACAGAAGTCTGAAACTAAGTTTGTTGTTTGTAATGGTGATGAAGGTGATCCTGGTGCATTTATGGATAGAAGTGTTATGGAGAGTATGCCTTATAGACTTATAGAGGGTATGACTATTGCAGCTTACGCTGTAGGAGCAAGTCAAGGGTTTATATACGTTAGAGCTGAATATCCTTTAGCTATTGAGAGATTGAACAAAGCATTAAAAGAAGTTAGGAGAGTTGGATTACTTGGTACTTCTATAATGGGTACGAATTTTAGTTTTGACATACGTATTAGGGTAGGTGCGGGTGCTTTTGTTTGTGGAGAGGAAACTGCTCTTATT